>QHWK01000740.1:2654-3850 GCA_003223775.1 Acidobacteriota bacterium | reverse complement strand
TCTCTTTCAGCAGGCCGAAGCGAAGGCGCCGTGCATCGTTTTCATCGACGAGCTCGACGCGCTGGGAAAAGTCCGCGTCCAGAGTCCGATCGGCAGTCATGAAGAGCGCGAGCAGACGTTGAACCAGCTGCTCGCGGAGATGGACGGCTTCGATTCGCGCAAAGGCGTCATCATCATGGGCGCGACGAACCGCCCGGAAGTGCTCGACCCGGCGCTGCTTCGTCCGGGGCGGTTCGATCGGCAGGTGCTGGTCGACAAGCCAGACGTGAAAGGGCGCGAGGACATCCTTCGCATCCACGTGAAGGGCGTGAAGGTGTCGTCGAACGTCGACCTCAAGATCGTGGCGGCGCGCACGGCCGGTTTCGCCGGCGCCGATCTCGCGAACCTCGTCAACGAAGCCGCGCTGCTCGCGGCGCGCAACGACAAGACCTCGGTCGACATGAAGGACTTCGAGTCGGCAATCGATCGGCTCGTTGCCGGCCTCGAGAAGAAGCGCGTGATGAGCGTGAAGGAGCGCGAGATCGTCGCGTACCACGAATCGGGCCATGCGATCGTCGCCACCGTGCTGCCCGGGCTCGATCCGGTGCACAAGATCTCGATCGTGCAGCGCGGCTTCGGCGCGCTCGGCTACACGATGCAGCTGCCGCTCGAGGACCGGTACCTGATGCAGCGGCGCGACCTCGAGAGCCAGCTCGCGGTGCTGCTCGGCGGCCGGACAGCCGAGGAGATCGCGCTCGGCGAGATCTCGACCGGCGCGCAGAACGATCTGCAGCGCGCGACCGACATCGCGCGCGCGATGGTCACCGAGTTCGGGATGAGCGACGAGCTCGGCGCGATCAACTACGACGGCAACAAGCGCGCGAAGTTCCTCGACTTCCCGATGCCGCAGGAGCGCGGCCTGTACGGCGAGGAGACCGCGCAGAAGATCGACGCCGAGATCAAGCGGATCCTGACCGACGCGCACGTGAAGGCGCGCGAGATCCTGACCAATTACCGCAGCAAGCTCGAAACCGTGACGCGCCGGCTGCTCGACGTCGAGGTGATGGAGGGCGAAGAGCTCCGGCGGATGCTCGGCATGGACGGGCGGCCCGGCGTCGACGAGGCGGTCGCGGCGCCGCCAGCCCTGTAATTAAGAATTTGGAATTCGACGAATTCTTAATTCCAAATTCCAAATTCCAAATTCTTAATTGCGCCAT
>QHWK01000740.1:0-2547 GCA_003223775.1 Acidobacteriota bacterium | reverse complement strand
TGCCGACGGCGAGCGCGCGGTCGCTCGGCGTGACCGCGCCGATGTAGCTGCTCGTCGTCGCCTGCGCGACGAAGACGCCCGTCGCGCACAGCGCCAGGCCCGCGACGATCGCGGGCAGCGGACCCGCCAGCGTCAAGAGCGCGCCCGCCCCGCCGATCGCCATCGCCGACGCGATCCCCGCGCGGTGGCCGTAGGTGTCGATCCACCATCCCGAGAATGGCGTCACGACGGCGCCGACCAGGTAGACGACGAAGAGCCAGGCGAGCGCGCCGGTGCTCAGGCCGTACGGCGGCGCCGCGACGTGAAACGTCACATACGTGAACATCGCGACCTGCGTGAAGAGCACGCAGAAGCCGACGGCGCACGTCGCGAGCAGCTGGCGGTTGCGAAACAGGTGGCCGATGGCGCCGCCTCGCGTCGTCGGATGCCGCGCCGCGGCCGCGCGATCCGGCTCGCGTGCCTCGCGCTCCGGCGGCAGCCGCATCGTCAGGATCGCCGCGACGATGCCGGTGAGCGCGCCGAGCGCGAGGAACGCCGACGGCCAGCCGACGGCGCCGGCGACGAGCCCCGCGACGGCGCGGCCTGTGAAGCCGCCGAGGATCGTCCCGGTCATGTAGAACGCGGTGCCGCGCCCGGCGCGCGAGGCCGGCCAGACTTCGTGGATGTACGCGACGGTGCTCGCGAAGATCCCCGGCGTCGCCATGCCCTGGACGAAACGCCACGCGATCACCTGGGGCAGCGTCGTCGAGGTCGCCGCGAGCGCCGTGGCGAGCGTCAACATCCAGGCGGAGCCGACGATCACGCGGCGCAGGCCGAGCCGATCGGCGAGCCGGCCGACGATCGGCGCGAAGATCGCGACGGCGACGGTCGGCGCCGTGATCGTCAGGCCGGCCTCGAAGGTGGACGCGCCGAAGGTCCGCGTGAAGAGCGGCAGCAGCGGCTGGGTGCAATAGAGGTCGAGAAATGCCGCCGCCCCGGCCAGGACCACGGGGAGCGTCGGGAGGCGTCGCATTGCACTATATTGTTGCCCATGAACCTGAGGCCCACGATCGCGATCTCGGTCCTCCTCGGCTGCGCGGCGCTGGCGATGCCGCGGGCCGAGCCGCAGGACCCCCATTCCGCCTCGCGCGTGAAGGCGTTCACCGGCGCGCGCGTGATCGACGGCACCGATCGTCCCCCGATCGACAACGCGACGATCGTCGTCAGCGACGGGAAGATCGTCTCGGTCGCGCCGGCGGCGCGCGCCCAGGCGCCGGCCAACGCCGAGCGCATCTCGCTCGCAGGCAAGACGGTGATTCCCGGCATCGTCAACGCGCACGGCCATGTCGGCAACACCGTCGGCATGGAGCAGGGGCACTACTCCGCCGAGAACGTGCAGCGCGATCTGAAGACGTACGCCGCGTACGGCGTGACGACGGTCTTCTCGCTCGGCGACGATCAGGCCGCCGGCTTCGCGGCGCGCGACAGCCAGCGGACGCCGACGCTCGCGCGCGCGCGCCTCTTCGCCGCCGGCCCCGTGCTGGCGCCGAAAACCGTGGACGAGGCGACCAAGCAGGTGGACGAGAACGTCGCGATGAACGTGGACATCATCAAGATTCGCGTCGACGACAACCTCGGCACGACGCCGAAGATGCCGCCGGAGATCTACAAGGCCGTGATAAGCGAGGCGCACAAGAAGGGAAAACGCGTCGCGGTGCACCTCTTCTATCTCGACGACGCGAAGGCAGTGCTCGACGCGGGCGCCGACTTCATCGCGCACAGCGTGCGCGACAAGGACGTCGACGAGCCGTTCATCGCGATGCTCAAGCGCCGCGACGTCTGCTACTGCCCGACGCTCATGCGCGAGGTCTCGACCTTCACCTACGCGTCGACGCCGCCGTGGTTCTCCGATCCGCTGTTCCTGAAGCACGCCGACCTGCAGGCGGTGGAAGCGCTGAAGCAGCCGGCGCGGCAGGAGCAGATGAAGAACAGCAAGTCGGCGCAGCGCTACCAGGCGGCCCTCGAGGTGGCGAACCGCAACCTGAAGAAGCTGTCGGACGCCGGCGTGAAGATCGCGATGGGCACCGACACGGGTCCACCCGCGCGCTTCCAGGGGTACTTCGAGCTGATGGAGCTCGAGATGATGGCGAAGGCCGGGCTGACGCCCGCAAAGGTGCTGGCCTCGGCGACGCGCGACGCCGCGCGCTGCATGCAGCTCGATGGCGAGGTGGGGACGCTCGAGGCGAACAAATGGGCCGACTTCGTCGCGCTCGACGCCGATCCGCTCGCCGACATCTCGAACGTGCGGAAGATCAGCGCCGTATACGTTGCTGGTAATCCGGTTGCGCGATAGTCGTAATTAAGAGCGCCCGAATGCCATCCGCGCGCGTTCAGCGTGCAGCTCGTGGAGCAGGCGCATCACGTTGTAGGCGCTCAGCTCCACGAGCAGCGCCGTGACGTGCGCGTGCTGATCGTCGTTCAGCTGCGGCTCGACCTGCTTCATCGCGGCGACCAACCGCTGCTCCTGCCCCGCCAGCTCCTGCGCCGTGATGACGCCGTCGGCCATCG
>QHWK01000739.1 GCA_003223775.1 Acidobacteriota bacterium | reverse complement strand
AGCGACGCGTAATTGGTCAGGGGCAGATCGATCGCCTTGAAGGGATCGCCTTTCTTGAACAGCGATCCGATCACGCGCGTGACATCGTCGCCGTTCCACGCGAGAGTGACCTTCTTGCGCCGCGGGTTCTTCGCCACGTGCTCGAGCGCGTCCCTGCCGGTGAAATCGTGGTCGAACTTGACCATGAATCCATAGCCGAGATCCCAGGGCGTGAGGTAATAGTCTTCGATGTTGTCGGAGGCATAGCTGCCGCCGAGCGACGCGGTCGCTTCATAGCCCTTCGCCGGCAGCCACTGCCTGTAGGCCTTCATCTTTTCACCGGAGTAGACCGCGGGCATCGGCGACGGAATCCAGCCGGACTCGAGGGTGTTGGTCGCGTACGCTCGCGCGCCGACCTGCCGAAGCCCGAACTCTTCGCCCGCTTCGACGACGGCGGCCCGTATTTCCTCGCGCTCCTCGTGCGGCCCCCAGATTTCGAGGCCCGGCTCGCCGGCCATTCCGTGGCGCAGCGCGCGGACGCGTCGCCCGGCGATCTTGATCTCGCCCATGTTGAAGAACTTGATCTCGGGAATCGCGCCTCCATTGAGCTTGGCCAGGACTTGGGACGCTCGCGGCCCCTGGATCTGGTACCGGTACAGCCGCCGCACGATCGGCGCGTCGCGAGCAATCGACCGCTCGTCCCGGGACAGGGAGACGCGGTATCCGCCGGTCTCGGCGTGATACTGAACCCAGTTGTGAATCGACGGACGTCCGACGAGCAGCAAGCTGTCCGTGTCCAGATAGAAAAGGATCCCGTCGCCGATGACGTATCCGTCGTGATTACAGCCGACGAATTGCTTGGCCTTGTTCACGCTGAAGTTCGTGAAGCTGTTGATCCCCGTCGCCGAGAGCAGCTTGATGGCGTCCGGGCCTTCGATCCACATGTCGGCCATGTGATAGGACTGGTTGAAGAGGACGCACGTCTCGCGCCACGCCCGTTGCTCATCTCTCCAATTGGAGAACTCGGAAGGAACCACGGGATAGACGTACGGCCCCAGCGGCGAATTGCGCAGCATCGTCACGGGACTGCCGGCGGCCTTGATGGCGTCTTCCAGATTCTTGGGGCTCACTGCCGATAACCTCCTCTGTCCGGCAAGGACGTGTCATGACCCGGGCGGCTGTCGCAGCCCAGAAAATAGTTGATCCACGAGCTCGTCCCCTGGAGCGTCCGGTCGGGCGCGGGGATGTACGTCTTCAACTGGTCGACGCGCCCGGCCGCTTCCGCGCGCTCATGCACCGATACCCAGATGCATTCCCGGTCGACGACTTCACAGCGCGTGAGGAACGTGCCGCCGCAGGGCCCGTTTCGCATCTGCTTCGGGCACGTCTGCGGACAGACATACTCCATATGTCCCAGCACGCAATTGCCGCACGCTTCGCACCCGAAGAGGGGACGCTTGATCGCATACTCGATTCGCTCGGTCAGCTTTCGGAGCGGCGGCCGCCGATCGACCCAGGCCGACAGCCGCTGCAGGCGGCGGCGGAGCCACGTGTCGCGCGTCACCGGCATCAGCCGACCGGCGCCGTCCAATGCGCGTGTCACCATCGGCAGCCGCCGCCTCGCAGGGGCGGGGGACGAATACAAGTAAAAGCCGCCGGGCTGGCCGAACTGGAGATCGGCGGCGCAGGTTTCCCATTCGGGTTCGAGCTCGCGCGCGCGGCCGATGATCTGCGCCACATGATCGGGATCATGCGTTCCCCCGATGTACGCGCCGGCGTAGCCGAGCCCCTTCAGCACGGCGACCGTTCGCGCCGCGCGCTCGAGCCGCGCCTCCAGGCCGCCGTCGGGCGCGCCGGATTCCCGGCTGATCGTGTCGACGAGCGAAGGAGACGCCCAGCAGCCCGGCGGCAGCCCTTTGGCCATACGCTCCGACGCGCGGCGGCCGAGGACGTAGACGTTGCCGAGCAGAGGCACGTCGATCGCGCGTTCGTCGAGATACCGCTTCAGCTCGGCGAACTTTCGAGCATCCCACCCGACTTGGGTAATCGCGAGATTGGCGCCGGCCGCGACTTTCTTTTCGAGCTTGAGGTACTGATACAGGCAGTCGGTGCGCGCGTACTTGAACGGCGACACTGCGACGGCGATGTGAAACGGCGCGCGCCCCCCGGCCCGCATCTTCGCGACGAGCGCGACGAGCTGCACGGAGTCGAGATCGAAGACCGCCTTGGCCTGGCCCTCGGCCGGATAGTCTCCGGTCAGCGCGAACACGTTGAACAGCTCGAGAGCCGTCAGAGCCCTCAACGTGTTCACGATCTTCGCGCGGTCGTCGTAGACGCACGTGAGATGCACGTTGGGCGGCAGGCCGCGGGCGCGTATCGCCGTCGCGACGCGCACCGGATCCTGGCCGAAACGTCCGCCCGCGTAGCTGGTCACGCTGCCGGCGACGATCTCCGGCATCACGGCGAGCTTCGCGGCAATCTCGAGGACCTGCGCCTCGCGCTTCAACGCCGACGCCACGAGCTCGACAACATAGCAGAAGCGGCGCGCCGCCACGGCATCCGCGAGAGGATTCGTCAGCGCGTGACCTCCTGGCGCACGAGCCGCGTCCCGTCCACCATCGCGCACAGCTTCATGAATGCGACGTCGCGCGGCAGGTGCACGAGGCCGCAATCGGGAT
>QHWK01000738.1 GCA_003223775.1 Acidobacteriota bacterium | reverse complement strand
CCCCGCCGGCGCGTCGGCCTTGTCCGGGCGCTCGCGCGCCGGCCGCTCGGCGAGCTTCACGGTCAGCGACTGATCGCGCCCGTCGCGCACGAGATGCAGCCGGGCAGACGACCCGGGCGCGCGCGATGAGATCTCGCGGATCAGCTGATCGTCGTTGGCGATCGTCCGATCGTCGAGCGACGTGATCACGTCGTAGGGCCGAAGCCCCGCGCGATCGGCCGGCGATCCCGCCGTGATGTCCTGCACGAGCGCGCCGTGGTCCACCGTCAGCTTGAGCGATCGCTCGAGGTCGACGTCCACGTCGCGCAGGCCGACGCCCATGTAGCCGCGGCTGACGCGGCCGCGCGCGCGCAGCTGCGGCAGCACCGCGCTCGCGCCGTTGATCGGCACCGCGAACCCGATGCTGCTCGCGCGCGAGCTGATCGCCGCGTTGATCCCGATCACTTCGCCGCGCGCGTTGATGAGCGGCCCGCCGCTGTTGCCGAAGTTGATCGCGGCGTCGGTCTGGATGTAGTTGTCCAGGCTCATGTCGAACAGCTTGCGCCCGAGATAGCTGACGACGCCGACCGTGACGGTGTGCTCGTAGCCGAGCGGGTTGCCGATCGCGCACACCCACTCGCCCATCCGCAGCGTCGAGGAGTCGCCGAGCGGCGCAACCGGCAGGTTGCTCTGCCCCTCGACCTTGATGAGCGCGATGTCGGTGTCGGGATCGGAGCCGACCAGACGCGCGCGCATCGTGCGGCCGTCGGAGAGCTTCACGATGATGCGCTCGGCGCGATCCACGACGTGGTTGTTCGTGAGAATGCTGCCGTCGGCGTCGATGATGAAGCCGCTGCCGGCGCCGCGGCGCGGCGCGTCGCGCGGGGCGCCGAAATCGAACGGCCCGTCGAACGGATCGGCCGAACTGCGGCTCCGCCGCCGCCGCTCTCCGCTTCGCGTCGTCGTATCGATGTTGACGACGGCGGGGTTCAGGCGATCGACGACGTCCGCGAAGTTGACGAGAGACGTGATGCCGGACGCGCTCGCCGCGCGCGACGCGAGGCGGGCGCCGCCGCGGTCGGCGCGCGCGGACTGATCGGTGGCCGCAGGACGCGAGCCGGCGGAGACGGCCGAACGGCTGATGCCACCGGCGACGATGGCGCCGACGAGAAAGGCGACCACGGCGGTGAGCGCGAGCGTGACGAACGTAAAGCGTCGTGACATCAGTCTTTGATTATATTCGCCCGGAACTGCTGCTCGTCCCACGTTTCGACGCCGAGCTGGCGCGCCTTCTCGAGTTTGCTCCCGGCGTCACTCCCAAAGACGACGACGCTCGTTTTCTTGCTGACCGATCCGGCGACTTTTGCCCCGAGCTGTTCGAGCCTCTCGGCCGCCTCTTCGCGCGTCATCGTCGCCAGCGTGCCGGTGAGGACGAACGTCTTGCCCGCAAGGGGACCCGCAGGCTCGACGGCCGGCTCCGGCAAATCTGTCGTCATCTTTACGCCGGCCTTGGCAAGCCGCTCGACGAGCGCCTGGTTGCGCGGCTCGTCTGCGAACGCCCGCACCGACGCGGCGACGACGGGGCCGATCTCGGGCGCGGTCTGCAGCTCCTCGACCGACGCGGTCATCACGCGCGGCATCGTGCGGAAGTGGCGCGCGAGCGTCGTCCCGGCCTTCTCGCCGACGTGCCGGATGCCGAGCGCATAAATCAGCCGCGAGATGTCGTTCGACTTGCTCCGCTCGAGCTCGTCGACCACGTTGCGCCCCACCTTTCCGAGCTTGCGCGGCACGGCCCTCTCCGAGCGCGGCTCCTTCGGCGCCACGACGAGGTTCTCGAGCTGCGCGGCCGTGAGGTGATACAGATCGGCGAAATCGCGCACGAGCTCCTGCTCGATCAGCTGATCGACGAGCGAGGCGCCGAGGCCTTCGATGTTCATGGCCGCGCGCGACGCGAAATGTTCGAGGCTGCGGCGGATGCGCGCGGGACACGACGCGTTCTCGCAGCGCCACACCACTTCTTCCTCGTCGCGATACAGCTGGCTGCCGCACTCCTTGCACGTCGCCAGCATCGTCCACGGCACGGCGTCGGGCGGGCGCAGCGTGAGAATCGGCGCGACGACTTTCGGGATCACGTCGCCGGCCTTCTCGATCACGACCGTGTCGCCCTCGCGGATGTCCTTGCGCGCGATGTCCTCGGCGTTGTGCAGCGTCGCCATCGAGATCGTCGAGCCGGCGAGAAACACCGGCTCGAG
>QHWK01000737.1 GCA_003223775.1 Acidobacteriota bacterium | reverse complement strand
GCGCGCGCGTGCATCGCGCCGATCGCGCCTGAGCGCAGCTTCGAGGACTGGATCTGCAACCGCTTCGGCCGCCGCCTGTTCGAGATGTTCTTCAGGAGCTACACCGAGAAAGTGTGGGGCATTCCGTGCCGCGAGATCGGCGCGGAGTGGGCGGCGCAGCGCATCCGCGGCCTCTCGCTGCGCACGGCGGCGCTCGAGATGATGCGTCCGTCGCCGAGCGGGCGCATCAGGACGCTCGCGCACGCGTTCGAGTATCCGCGCCTGGGCCCCGGCATGATGTGGGACGCGTGCCGCGATCGCGTCGTGCAGGCGGGCGGCACGGTGACGCTCGGCGCGAGGATCGTCGAGATCGCGCACGACGCGCGCGCCGTGACGGCCGTCGTGGTCGACCTCAATGGCGAGCGCCGCGTGCAGCCGGCCTCGCACGTGATCTCGACCATGCCGATGCGCGATCTGATCGCGGGCGTCGCGCCGGCGGCGCCCGAGCACGTCCGCCGCGCCGCGGCGCGGCTGACGTATCGCGACTTCCTCACCGTGGCGCTCGTCGTCGATCAGGCGGACGTGTTTCCCGACAACTGGATCTACGTCCACGATCCGTCGGTGCGCGTCGGACGCGTGCAGAACTTCAAGAACTGGAGCGCGGCGATGGTGCCCGATCCGGCGCGCACGTGCCTCGGCCTCGAGTACTTCTGCACGAGCGGCGACGAGCTGTGGGCGCTGGACGACGGCGCGCTCGTCGCGCTCGCCGCGCGCGAGCTCGGCGCGATCGGCCTCGCGCGGCGCGCGCGTGTGCTCGACGGTACGGTGCTGCGCGTCCACAAGGCGTATCCGGTGTACGACGCCGGCTATCGCGACGCCGTCGCACAGATCCGCGCGTGGGTCGAGCGCATCTCGAACCTCCAGCTCGTCGGCCGCAACGGCATGCACAAGTACAACAACCAGGACCACTCGATGCTGACGGCTCGGCTCGCGGTGCGGAATCTCTTCGGCGAGCGGCACGATCTGTGGGCCGTCAACGCCGACGCCGCGTATCACGAGGAGGCCGATGCGTGCGCGCTGGCGAGCACGCAGCCGCTCGTGCCGCGTCGCATCCCTGCCGAAAACGGCTAAATGATTTATCGTTTCCTCATCGGCAGATGCTATTCTTACGCGCTTCGACCATGCCGCAGCCTGCCTCTGTCGCCATCGAAGAAGGTGTCATCGACGTGCTGAAGAACGTCAGCCGGCGTCCGATCGAGCCGACGCGCGCGAGCGACCTCGTCGCCGATCTCGGGTTCGACTCGCTGCAGGTGCTGGAGGTGATCGCGGAGCTCGAGGATCGCTTCGACATTTCGATTCCGCTGAACGACGTGCCGACGACGCGAACCGTCGAGCAGGTGGTGGCGCAGGTCGCCAGCCTCGTCGCCGCGCGGTCGAACGCCTGATGGCCAGGCTGCGGACGCTGCCCGAGGCGCTGGCCGATGCCGCGCGCGGCGACGCCGGCTACTGCTTCGAGTCGGCCGGCGTGGAGCGCTGGCGATCGTACGCGGAGGTGCACGCGGCGGCGCACGGCGTCGCGCGCGCGCTCGCCGGCCGCGGGCTGCGGCGCGGCGATCTCGTCGCGCTCGTGCTGCCCGACGGCGAGCAGTTCCTCACCGCGCTCTTCGGCGCGTCGGTCGCCGGCGTGATTCCCGCGTCGCTCTACCCGCCGGCGTCGACGGCGGATCTCCCGCGCTACATCGAGCTCATCGCCGGCATCCTCAACGCCGCGGAAGCGCGCGCCGTCGTCACGTCGCGCGCGCTGGCGCCGTCCTTCGAAGCCTCGCGCGCGATGTGCCCGCGGCTGTCGCTCGTCCTGTGCCGCGAGGATCTCGACGGCGACGCCGGCGAGTACGCCGCCGCGCCGGCGCTCGACGACATCGCGTTCGTGCAGTTCACGTCGGGATCGACGTCGAGGCCGAAAGGCGTCGCGCTGACGCACGCCAACGTGGCCGCCAACATCGCGGCGTTTTCCGGACCGGACGGCGTCGGCGCGCGCGCTGACGACATCGCCGTGAGCTGGCTGCCGCTCAATCACGACATGGGGCTCGTCGGCATGGCGATCGGCGCGTTGTACACCGCGCGCCCCTGCGTGCTGCTGCCGGCGCAGACCTTCGTCAAGCGGCCGGCCGAATGGCTGCGCGCGCTCACGCGCCACCGCGGCACGATCAGCTTCGCGCCGAACTTCGCCTACGACCTGTGCGTACGCCGCGTGAAGGATCTGAGCGGCCTCGATCTCTCGGCGTGG
>QHWK01000736.1 GCA_003223775.1 Acidobacteriota bacterium | reverse complement strand
GTGTTATGGCTGTTCGGTCGCAAGCTCGAGCTCGATGCCGGCGTCAGCGGCTCGCTGCGTGAAATGACTGGCAAGGCCGGCAACCGCTTCTCACGTGCATGGTGAACGCACGTTCGCTGTTTGTCGGCGGCACGTCTTCGAACGCCGGCAAGAGCTGGATGGCGACGGCCATCTGCGCCTACCTTCGACGCACGGGTGTGTCCGTTGCGCCGTTCAAGGCACAGAACATGTCGAACAATTCCTATCCGTGCCGATCGGGCGGCGAGATTGGGCGCGCGCAGGTCGCGCAGGCGGAAGCGTGCGGGCTGGAACCAGAGCCGGCGATGAATCCGATCCTGTTGAAGCCGAACGGCAACGGCGCAAGCCAGGTCGTGGTCGATGGACGGGTGTGGAAGACGCTCTCCGCACGCGACTACTACGCGCACGCCGACGAGCTCAGGGCCAAAGTGCTGGCGGCGTACGAGAGCTTGTCTCGTCGCTTCGACGTCATCGTCATCGAAGGCGCCGGGAGTGTGACCGAGTTGAATCTTCGCGACCACGATCTGGTCAATCTGGGGCTCGTCACGCACATTCGCGCCCCCTGGCTGCTCGTCGCCGACATCGAGCGCGGCGGTGTCTTCGCTTCTGTCGTTGGCTCCGTTCATTTGTTGAGCGCCGAGGAGCGGTCGCTGTTCCGCGGCTTTGCGATCAACAAGTTCCGTGGCGATGTCTCGCTGTTCGACGACGGCGTGCGGATGCTCGAGGAGCGGACGAATTCAGCCTGCCTGGGCGTGTTTCCGTACGCGACGGATCTGCATCTCGACGTCGAAGACAGCCTCGCACTGCAGACCCGGCCGACGACTCAGGCGCCGGCCGGCGCGACGATCGCGATTGTCCACTTTCCACATGTGTCGAACGCGACGGACTTCCGTCTGCTGACGTGGGCCGCCTGGATCGACGCGCCACGCCCTGAACGGTACGACTTCATCATCCTTCCAGGCAGCAAGAACACGCTGGCGGATCTGTCGTGGTTGCGCGAACGAAGGCTGGCGGACTGGGTCCTCGACCAGGCGAGAAGTGGCACGACCATCATCGGGATCTGCGGCGGCTATCAAATGATGGGCCGCGCCGTTCACGATCCTCACAACATGGAATCGTCGGTCGGGTGGGCCGAAGGGCTTGGCCTGCTGCCGGCCGTGACGTGTCTCAATCGCGACAAGCACACGCGGGCCGTCACCGCGACGACGACCGGTGGCGTTGAATTCGCGGGCTACGAGATCCACCTTGGCGTCACCACGCTCGACACGCCGAACGCATACCTGCCATTTGCGCGATTGCGAGATGGCCGCATCGACGGCGTGCGTGGCGCCGGCGTGATCGGCACCTATCTGCACGGCGCGTTCGAGCATTCGGACGTGTGTGCCGAAGTCTTCGGCATCGAAGCCCCGAGGGCGGCCTCGAAGTCGGATCAGTATCAGCGTCTCGCCAGTTGGTTTGAGACGCACGCTCGCCATCTCGACTGCCTCGGCCTGGCCTAGAGGCCGCGCCTTCCTGAAAAACACACATGCATTGGGAAATTCTTCTGCAGCAGCCGTCGCTGGAGGTCCGACGATCCGGCCGCTTCGTCCTGGCCGACTTGCACGAGCCGCACGCCGTGCTGAGCACGTCGGTCCGCAACGGCGGTCAGGTCGATCACGTACGTCACCTGTTGAATCACCAGAGCTGCGAAGGGACCGCGCATGTCGAACGGCACCGCGTGATGACCGAGGACGGCCTGGACGCCTATCACGGGAAGGTGTGCGCGGAAGTGGCGCTACCGCCGGACTGCACGGCAGTGATGGGGACGGCGGCGAACATGAACTACGTCGCCCTGATGACCGAAGTCGACGAGGAATTGTCGGTGACGGCCGTGGTGACCGCCGGCGTGGAAGGGAACGCGACGACAGCCGGCGAGCCGGCGACGTGGCGCGAGAGCCACGCGGGGATGCAGAAGGTGCCCGCCTATGCGGGCACGATCAACACGATCCTGTTGATCAACCAGCCGCTGACGGCCGCCGCGCTGGCGCGCGTGGTCGTGACGATGACCGAGGGGAAGAGCGCCGCGCTGCACCGGCTGGCCGTGCCGAGCAAGCGGCATGTGGATCTCGCGACCGGAACGGGCACCGATCAGTATTGCATCGCCGCGCCGACCTCAGGGCCACATCCGCTCACATCGGCGAGTCCTCACATGAAGCTGGGCGAGCTCGTCGGCCTCGCGACCCGCAACGCGACGATGGAGGCGCTGCGGTGGCAGAACGGCCTCGAAGCCAGCTACACGCGCGGGGTGTTTCACGCGCTCGGGCGATATGGCGTCAAGGAAGCGACGTTGTTCGACGACATCGCACCGCTGCTCGGAGAAGCGGATCTCGAGCTGTTGAAAAAGAATGCGAAGGCGGCACTGTACGAACCGCTCGTCGGCGCGGCGGCGCACGCGCTGGCGACCGTCTGCGATCGGGTCCGCTACGGTACGATTCCGGAAACCGTTGCCGCCGATGCCACCGCCCAGCAGGCGGCGGCGCTGGCGGCGAACCTGGCCGCCCAGGTTCATCGCTGGCCGGAGTTCCGCGCGCAGCTCCGGCCGTACGCGAATCGCGACGTGAAGGCGCTCGTACTCAGAGCGCTGGCGTTGGGATGGTCGGAAAAGTGGAGGGTGCGGTAATCGCCCTCGCTCCGCTGCTGACGCCCGATGCGGTATTGCTGATCGTGGCGGTCGCCGCCGATCTTGCCCTTGGGGATCCTGCCTACCGGTGGCATCCCATCCGGCTCGTTGGCGCGGCGTTGACCTGGACGGAACGCCGACTGCGGGCAGCCGGATTCGACGGCTACGGCGGGGGCATCCTGCTCTTCGCCGTGCTTGCGACGGTGTCAGTAGGTGTCGTCCTGGGCATGCTCGCCGCGTCGAGAGCGGCGTCCGAGCTTGTGCTCTGGATGGTCCACGGATTCTTTCTCTACAGCCTGCTCGCGCTCGGGGAGCTCGTTCGCTACGTTCGCCGGATCGAGACCGCAGTCCGCGAAGACGACCTGCCCCGCGCACGGCGTAGCGTGAGCGAGCTCGTCGGACGGGACACGGCGGCCATGGACGGGCCTGCCTGCCGCCGTGCGGCGGTCGAGAGCCTGAGCGAAAACCTCACGGACGGTTTCGTGAGTCCCTTGTTCTGGTATGTGGTCGCCGGCCTACCGGGAATCGTCGTGTTCAAAGTCGTGAGCACGATGGATTCGATGGTCGGCTACAAGACGCCGCGCTACCGGCGATTCGGCTGGTGCGGCGCGAGACTCGACGCGAACATGAACTACGTCGCCCTGATGACCGAAGTCGACGAGGAATTGTCGGTGACGGCCGTGGTGACCGCCGGCGTGGAAGGGAACGCGACGACAGCCGGCGAGCCGGCGACGTGGCGCGAGAGCCACGCGGGGATGCAGAAGGTGCCCGCCTATGCGGGCACGATCAACACGATCCTGTTGATCAACCAGCCGCTGACGGCCGCCGCGCTGGCGCGCGTGGTCGTGACGATGACCGAGGGGAAGAGCGCCGCGCTGCACCGGCTGGCCGTGCCGAGCAAGCGGCATGTGGATCTCGCGACCGGAACGGGCACCGATCAGTATTGCATCGCCGCGCCGACCTCAGGGCCACATCCGCTCACATCGGCGAGTCCTCACATGAAGCTGGGCGAGCTCGTCGGCCTCGCGACCCGCAACGCGACGATGGAGGCGCTGCGGTGGCAGAACGGCCTCGAAGCCAGCTACACGCGCGGGGTGTTTCACGCGCTCGGGCGATATGGCGTCAAGGAAGCGACGTTGTTCGACGACATCGCACCGCTGCTCGGAGAAGCGGATCTCGAGCTGTTGAAAAAGAATGCGAAGGCGGCACTGTACGAACCGCTCGTCGGCGCGGCGGCGCACGCGCTGGCGACCGTCTGCGATCGGGTCCGCTACGGTACGATTCCGGAAACCGTTGCCGCCGATGCCACCGCCCAGCAGGCGGCGGCGCTGGCGGCGAACCTGGCCGCCCAGGTTCATCGCTGGCCGGAGTTCCGCGCGCAGCTCCGGCCGTACGCGAATCGCGACGTGAAGGCGCTCGTACTCAGAGCGCTGGCGTTGGGATGGTCGGAAAAGTGGAGGGTGCGGTAATCGCCCTCGCTCCGCTGCTGACGCCCGATGCGGTATTGCTGATCGTGGCGGTCGCCGCCGATCTTGCCCTTGGGGATCCTGCCTACCGGTGGCATCCCATCCGGCTCGTTGGCGCGGCGTTGACCTGGACGGAACGCCGACTGCGGGCAGCCGGATTCGACGGCTACGGCGGGGGCATCCTGCTCTTCGCCGTGCTTGCGACGGTGTCAGTAGGTGTCGTCCTGGGCATGCTCGCCGCGTCGAGAGCGGCGTCCGAGCTTGTGCTCTGGATGGTCCACGGATTCTTTCTCTACAGCCTGCTCGCGCTCGGGGAGCTCGTTCGCTACGTTCGCCGGATCGAGACCGCAGTCCGCGAAGACGACCTGCCCCGCGCACGGCGTAGCGTGAGCGAGCTCGTCGGACGGGACACGGCGGCCATGGACGGGCCTGCCTGCCGCCGTGCGGCGGTCGAGAGCCTGAGCGAAAACCTCACGGACGGTTTCGTGAGTCCCTTGTTCTGGTATGTGGTCGCCGGCCTACCGGGAATCGTCGTGTTCAAAGTCGTGAGCACGATGGATTCGATGGTCGGCTACAAGACGCCGCGCTACCGGCGATTCGGCTGGTGCGGCGCGAGGCGTGGCGCGTCGGCCTGAGACAACACGGACTCTTGCTCGGTCCGAATTCGGGATGGAGCGAGGCTGCGGCCGCCGGTGCGTTGCAGCGACAGATCGTTGGCCCGATTTGGCGCGCGGGTGTGCTGGTGACCGATTTATGGGTGGGCGACGCCTCTGATCCGCCCCTGGAAAGCGCCGGAGACGTGTCTCGTGCGCTGCTACTCGCCGTCGCGAGCGGTTTGGCGATCGCCGTCGCGAGTGTCGTCATAATTTGGGTTCAGCGGACAACCTGATCGTTCCGGTGTTCTGGGGAACACACCCAGACTTCGAGTATCAGCCCCTCTTCCCTCCCGAGGAATCGGGTGATGCCGGACGGGTTCGACAGGAACCGATTTTATCGTCGCCCGGAACGGTCGCATCGCTTCGGTCTATCTCTTTTTCGCCATTCGATGTCTCCTGTTGTTCGCCGATCTCTTCGATGCCCATGAAATCAGACTGCCGAGCTCGGATCTCTAAGACGAAGTATCGGCGACAGCGATAGCGACACTTTGGTGTCGCAGGTACCATCGTGTAATAGTCCTACCGCCGCGCACGTGATTCAATCGCCCGTCAGACATAGTCCGACCAACGACGCGTCCACCCAACGCGAATCGCGGCCGGCACCGTCGCCGCGAGGTTGTTGTCATGGCGCAGATACTGCGCGAGACGAATTCAACTGATGTGTGATGCTATCGCGCCGACGCGGGCGCGATCGGATCGTCTCCAGCGTGGCAAGCTGTCCTCGCGGCGGCCGGTCCGAGATATGGGAAGTCGTCGAGCAGATCGCCATGCGCTCCGACTTTGTCTCCTGTCACCTGTCCGTTGGTGTATATGGCGCAGAACGCGTCGAACACATCGTCGGTGAGTGTCCGGCCATTCTGCGGAAAGGATGCGGGGCGGCGAGGATCATAGGAAAG
>QHWK01000735.1 GCA_003223775.1 Acidobacteriota bacterium | reverse complement strand
ACGGCCAGGGCAAGAGCGAGTCCCTGCTCGGTGAGGCGCTGCGCGCGCACTCCGGCGCGCGCGCGTTGGTCGCGACGAAGATTCCGCCGAAGAACATGCGCTGGCCCGGCAAGGCCGAGTACCTCGCCGCCGACACGTATCCGCCCGATCACATCCGCGCGTACACCGAACGGAGCCTCGCGAACCTCGGGATGCAGACGATCGATCTGCAGCAGCTGCACGTGTGGAGCGACGCGTGGGCGGACGACGACGGCTGGAAGCGCGCGGTGGACGATCTGAAGCGCGAGAAGCTGGTGCGCGCGTTCGGCATCAGCGTGAACCGGTGGGAGCCGACCAACGTGATGCGCGCGCTCGCGACCGGCCTGGTCGACAGCGTGCAGGTCGTCTACAACGTCTTCGACCAGGCGCCGGCCGACGAGCTCTTCCCGTACTGCGCGGCCCACGGCATCGCCGTGATCGCGCGCGTGCCATTCGACGAAGGCAGCCTCACCGGTACGCTGACGCGCACGTCGCATTGGCCCGAGGGCGACTGGCGCAACGTCTACTTCAACCCCGCGCACCTCGCCGCGACGCTCGACCGTGTGGATCGCGTGCTGCCACTCGTGCCCGACGGTATGCAGCTGCCCGAGCTTGCGCTTCGCTTCATCCTCGCGCACCCGGCCGTGAGCACGACGATCCCCGGCATGCGGCGTCCGAAGCACGTCGAGCGCAATCTGGCGGCCAGCGACGGCGAACCGCTGCCCCCGCGGCTCCTCGACGCGCTCAGAACGCACCGCTGGGACCGGACGCCAAATGCGACGCCGTAACCGATCCTTACCGTGCGGCTGCTATAATCAAAGTTTCGCCGACTGCCCAAGGAGATCGCTGTGAAGGAAGGCATCCACCCCAAGTATTTCGAGGTCGAAGCGCGGTGCGCGTGCGGGGCGACCTGGAAGACGCATTCGACCAAGCACGAGCTGCACCTCGAGATCTGCTCGAGCTGCCACCCGTTCTTCACGGGCAAGCAGAAGCTGCTCGATACCGAAGGCCGCGTCGAGCGGTTCACGAAGAAGTACGGCGCTCAGACCGTGGAAAGCCGCAAGACCGCCGAGAAAGCCACGAAGGCGACGAAAGCTAAGAAAGCAACGACGACGACGGCTGCTCGATAAGCTTCAGCTTTCTGTCCAACCGCGCCAGCCGGTGACGGACCGCTCGAGTCCAGGCCGGCTGCGCGTCGACGTCGAGTCCCTTCAACGCAAACGCCTTCGCCGCCGCGAGATCGCGCGCGCGGTGCTCGTGATGGACCGCGAGCGCTTCGGTCGACTCGCGCACGACGACCGGCGGGCATCCCGGCGTATCGAGCAGACGCTGCCAGCATGCCGCGGCGTCCACATACGCGTGCGCGCGGCGATGCGCGAGCGCAAGCGCGCGCAGGCTCTCGATCCTCACCGTCTGACTCACGATCCCGCGCTCGGTCATCTCGACCGCCCGCCCGAACGCGTCGCACGCGCGCATCGCGAGGCCGGCGCGCGCGTAGACGTGCCCGAGCGCCAGCGCCTCGCGCGCGTCCCGTGCGGCGTGGGCGCCGTGCAGCGTCACGTGGAACAGGCGCGCCGTCAGCGCGGCGAGCGTGAGCAGGTCGAGCCGGTTGTGCTCGAGCACCGGCGCGAGCGCCGCCGCGTCGCCGGTTCGCACGAACTGGAAGTACCGCGCCGGCACCTGGAAGCCGGGGACGTCGCCGGACCGGCGCGCGCCCAGCAGCTGCTTTTCGAGCGCCGCAAGCGAGCACTCGTCGCCCGCCTTCCAGAACCGCCGCGCCGGATGCAGGACGTCCACGTGCGGCAGCTCGCGTCGGTTCCACGTGAGACGGTGGAACAGATACCGCGTCTCGAGCAGCGGCGCGTCGAACGACTTCCCGTTGAACGTCACGATCGCGCCAGCGGCGTCGAGCTCGTCGGCGACGATCTGCAGCATCGCGCGCTCGTCGGCGAACCGCGTGAGCAGGAACTGGCGCGTCGCGAACGACGCGTCGGCGTCGAACCATCCGCAGCCGACGAGGAAGACGTGCGTCCCGGCGCCGCCGCTCAATCCCGTCGTCTCGAGATCGAAGAAGACGAACGGCGGCCGCGCCGGCGCGCCGCCGGCGTAGAACGACGCCTGGGTCGACGCCGCGTCGAGGCACTCGGCGAACGTGCCGACGGCTTCGCGTCCGTGCCGCGCCGGCGCCGGCCATCGCTTCTCGACGACGAACACGCTGCCGCGCCAGTCGCCGCCGAGTATCGTCAGCGATTGTGGGTTGGGAGCTGGGGATTGGGCGGGGAGTGGATGGATGTTCGCCCCGCCAACGACGGCCCGGATGCGATCGGCGAGGGAGCTCAAAACGGCGCCTCGGCGGATTCCGCGCCGATCAGATCGAGGATCCGCAGCGCGACCGCTTTCGCGAGCGGTCCTGTGTTTCCGATCGGGCCGACGCATCCCGGGCAGCCGTTCTCGCAC
>QHWK01000625.1 GCA_003223775.1 Acidobacteriota bacterium | reverse complement strand
GTTCCTCGTGCCGCAGGGCAAGCACCTCACCTACGTCCTGCTGAAGATTCCGGCGGCACGCCAGAAGTGAACCGAGAAGAGAAGAATTGACCCGCGTCAGCCGCAATACGCGTACGCGTAGCCGCGCTCCTGCGCGTGGCCGACGGCGACGATCCCCGACGGCACCATGTGCGAGTGACCGATCAGGTTCGAGGTGAGCTCCTTGTAGACCGCATCGGCCTTGCCGTCGGTCGAGCGGGCGAAGCCGCCCGCGTAGCCGTGCGTCGATTGATCGCAGACGGCGAAGTGGACGCCCTGCTTGATCAACGCGTCGATCGTCGCCGATCCGTTCGGGAGCAGACCTCCGTACTCGGTCGAGTTGTAGACGTTGACGACCGCCGGCGCGTGCGTCTTGGGATCGTTGAGCTTCGCCCGCGCCGACATCGACGCGCTGTACTTCGCCCACATCGCGTCGTTGAAGGCGACCGCCGTCGCGCCGTGGCGGAGACAGATCACCACCGCGAGGTCGCCGCTGTCGAGCCCGTACCCGCTCTTGCTCGTTGTCAGGACGTTCGACGCGAAGTGCAGCGCGTCGCCCGCGCCCTGCCCCGACACCGCATCCAGGATCATCCGGTGCTTGCCGGGCAGCTTGTCGTACCAGTCGTCTTCGGCGTGGCGAGCAGGCTCCCACCGTTGATCCGAGGCCCCTTGCGCGTAGGTCGAGGCGGTACCGGCGCCGAGCGCCCCGCCGAGCGCGGCGAGGCCGGTGCCGAGCCGCGAGAGAAACGAGCGGCGCGCAAACGGAAGGGAAACGTCGGGGCGATGCATGGTCACCTCACTCGGGCAGCTCGAACGAAGCCGCCGTCGACCGTCAATGCTAGAAGTCACGGACGTGGAGGTCAACCGGCAATTCCCGACGTTCCGACGCTCGGGTCTCTACTGCCCTCCAGGCCGCTGGTCGACCTGGTAATAATGGACCTGGCCTTCCTTGCTCCGCGGTGTCATCGCCATGCGTATGCTCTTGCCGGTGTCGGGGCAGCTCGTGGCACGGTGCCAGCGTTCTTCGTTGGCATTGATCACGTCGCCCAGCTCGCCATGGACCAGGCCGACGCCGGAGATCAGCGCGCAGACATTGCCGTAAACGTTGATCCAGAGCTCGACCATGTTGGCGTGCCAATGGCCCCAATTGGTGGCGGGCGGCAGCTCCGTCAGCGCCGTTCCGATGTTCAAGTTGGAGGAGGTATGGCCGTCGTACAGGAAGCGCTCACCCGTGCGCTTCGAATCGCCATACTCCGTCACATTGAAGAACGGCACGTTGAATGAGTCGTAGCCGCCGGTCGAGGTGATCTTGGTCTTGATGTATTTGTAGCCGGGAATCGGCGTCGGCGTTTCGCTCTCCGGATAAGACGGCACCTGCCCGGCGGGCGTGGTGCGGTAATAGACAACCGGCTCGGCGCCGACAGCTTCCATGCAGTAGGAGAGCCGCGGTGCGACGTTGAACGCAAAGCCCTTCGACAAGACCTTGGGCTCCTGTCCGTCGATCGTCATCTTCACAGTGCCGCCATAGACCCAGCCGAAGACGCGGTCGTCGGCGTAGAACAGGCACTTGGCCTTGTCGCCCGGGGCCATCTGCACGTAGCGACCGTCGAAGTCGCGCGTCAGAACCACTTTCTCTTCCCAGCGCGCCTGTCCCTGATGCGACTTGAGAATGTCGGCGATGTGCCAGATCGGCTTGTTGACTCCGGTGTAGGGCGTCTCCGGCGTTTTCTGGGCCGCCCAGACAACGCGCTCCGGGCCGCTTTCGCCGCCAGCCTGAGACCACCAATTCGTCTGGGGCCCACGGGCGGGTGCCGCTGCCGGAGCAGCAGCGGCCGGCGTCTGGGCCAGGGCCGGCGCCGCGGCAAACGCCATCGCGAGCGTGATCCATGTGCTGAGTGATTTCACGGCAGCCTCCTGTCGTTATGCGAGAAAGAAACGGCCATATGATACGCGGTGAGACGGAGGTCGCGATGACACGCTCAATCAAGTTGTCGGTCACCTTGCTCGTCGGTTTTGCCGTGGCCGCCTCCCTTGCCAGGGTTGCCGTCCCACGCGCCGCCGGGTGCGACGCGGTGGGGAACGTCCGATTCATCTGCGACCAGGCCGGACCGGAGGACCTCTTTCCGGTGCCGGGCGGCGAGTGGGTGCTGTCGTCCGGGATGGCGGCCAGCGGCGCCGCGATACGCGCGATCAACGTTCGCGACAGGACGACGGCGGTGCTGTTTCCAAGCGCGGGCGCGAAGGTACGGCCCGATACGAAGATCTACAAATCGTGTCCGGGGCCGATCGACACGAGCGAGAAAGACAAGTTCCGGGCGCACGGCCTGTACTTGCGAGCAGGATCGCGCGGCGTGCACACGTTGTACGTGGTGCACCACGGCACCCGCGAGTCGATTGAGGTCTTCGAGCTCGACGCGCGGTCGCGGCCGCCGGCGTTGACGTGGATCGGTTGCGCGGTCGCGCCCGATCCGATCGGGTTGAATTCGGTCGTCGGCCTGCCGGACGGCGGGTTCGTGACGACGAACTTCACGCCGCGAGGCGTCGATCCGGCCGTGCGGGCGAAGATGATGGCGGGCGAAAACC
>QHWK01000072.1 GCA_003223775.1 Acidobacteriota bacterium | reverse complement strand
AGGACTTGGCTTGCGAAATCGTTCACAAGCCTACGCAGACTACGAATGCAGGGCTGGCTCTCCATCCTGATCATGATCGCGCTCGGCGCCGGCTTCGCGCTGATCTCCGTCGTCCTCTCGAGTTTCCTCGGCCCCCGCAAACCGACCCCGGAGAAGCTCGCGCCCTACGAGTGCGGCATGCCGCCGGTCGGCGACGCGCGCGAGCGGCAGTCGGTGAAGTTCTATCTCGTCGCGATGATCTTCCTGCTGTTCGACATCGAGATCGCGTTCCTCTACCCGTGGGCGATGGCGCTGCGCGATCTCGGCTGGAACGGCTTCGCGCAGGTCCTCCTGTTCATCGCGCTGCTCCTCGCCGGATACGTCTACGTGTGGCGCAAGGGCGCCCTCGACTGGGGCGGCGATCAGGCGACGGCGCGGCGTCGTTCGACGATCGGCGATTGACATGGGCCTCGAAGCAGAAATCCCCATCCTGACGACGACGGTCGAGAAGATGGTGCAGTGGGCGCGCCGCTCGTCGATCTGGCCCGTCACCTTCGGCCTCGCGTGCTGCGCGATCGAAATGATGGCGATGAGCTGCTCGCGCTACGACGTCGCGCGCTTCGGCGCCGAAGTGTTCCGCGGCAGCCCGCGGCAGTCCGACCTGATGATCGTCGCCGGCCGGCTGTCGCGAAAGATGGCGCCGGCGCTGCGTCGCATCTACGACCAGATGCCCGAGCCCAAGTGGGTGATCTCGATGGGGGCGTGCGCCTCGATCGGCGGCGTGTTCGACAACTACGCGCTCGTGCAGGGCGTCGATCAGATCGTGCCGGTGGACGTCTACGTGCCCGGCTGCCCGCCGCGGCCCGAATCCCTCATCTACGGCATCGTCCAGCTCCAGCGGAAGATCGATCTGCAGAAGCTCGCGTAATGGATGCCAGCGCGCTCATCGCCTCGCTCCAGGACGCGGTTCCGGGTGCGCAGTTCGAGGCCGCGTCGTCGGTCGATCTGCAGACGACCATCTACGCGCCGCGCGAGGCGGTGCCCGACGTGGCGCGCGCGCTGCGCGATCGCCCGGACCTCGCGTTCACGTTTCTCGCCGAGCTGACCGCCGTCGACTTCTGGCCGACCGAGCCTCGCTTCGAGGTCGTGTACATCCTCGTTTCCCTCGTCCATCGTGCGCGGATCCGCGTGAAGGTCCGTCTCAACGCGGACGATGCGCGCGTGGCGACGGTGAGCGGCGTGTGGCCGGCCGCGAACTGGCTCGAGCGCGAGGTGTGGGATCTGTTCGGCATCGAGTTCGACGGCCATCCGGACCCGCGGCGGCTGCTGATGCCGGAGGACTGGGAAGGCTATCCGCTGCGCAAGGACTATCCGGTGCAGATCCGCAAGACCCCCGAGTACAGCCAGCCGCTGCAGGTGACCGCGGAGCAGTTCCGGCAGAGCGTCGAGCGCGATCGGCTCACGCGCCGATGATGCGCGCCGCGCGCCGCTCTGGCGTGATCGGCGGCTTGATGGAGCAAGCGTTGGTCGATGGCTGAACTGCGCTCGGAAACGATGACCGTCAACATGGGGCCGCAGCACCCCAGCACGCACGGCGTGCTGCGCCTCGTGCTCGAGCTCGACGGCGAGACGGTCCGCTCGTGCGCGCCGACGATCGGCTACCTTCACACCGGCATCGAGAAGACGGCCGAGCAGAAGAAATGGCAGCAGGTGATTCCGCTCGTCGAGCGGATGGACTACCTGAGCGCGCAGTCCAACAGCCTCGCGTTCTGCCTGTCGGTGGAGAAGCTGCTCGGCCTCGAGATTCCCGAGCGCGTCACGAACATCCGGCTGCTCATCGCCGAGCTGCAGCGGATCAACAGCCATCTGGTGTGGCTCGGCACGCACGGCATGGAAGTCGGGGCCGTGTCGGTGATGCTCTACTGCTTTCGCGAGCGCGAGCTGCTGCTCAACATCAACGAGATGCTCGCGGGCTTCCGGCTGTTCCCGAGCTACGTGCGCGTCGGCGGGCTGCGCGAAGATCTGCCGCGCGGCTTCCACGCGGCGGTCACCGCGTTTCTCGATCGCTTCGGGCCGAAGCTCGACGAGTACGAGGATCTGCTGACGAAGAACGAGATCTACTTGAAGCGGACGCGGGGCGTCGGCGTCGTGTCGAAGGAGGATGCGGTCGCGATGAGCCTCCTCGGGCCGATCGCACGGTCGGCGGGCGTCGACTACGACGTGCGGAAATATTTTCCGTATCTCGGCTACGAGACCTACGAGTTCGCCGTGCCGATCGAGACGGCGGGCGACGTGTACGCGCGCTACAAGGTGCGCGTCGCCGAGATGCGCGAGAGTGCGAAGATCTGCCGCCAGGCGCTGCAGCGGATTCCGCCGGCGGGCGCGTACGCGGTCGACGATCCGCGGATCACGCCGCCGCCGAAGGATCGCGTCTACACGGAGATGGAGGCGCTGATTCAGCACTTCCTGATCTACTCGCAGGGCTTCACCGTGCCGCGCGGCGAGGCGTACGTGCCGGTGGAAGGGCCGCGCGGGGAGCAGGGCTTTTACATCGTGTCGGACGGCACGAACCGGCCCTGGCGCGTGAAGTCGCGCGCGCCGTCGCTCGTCGCGTGCCAGGCGCTCGAGCAGCTCATCGTCGGTGGCTTGATCGCGGACGTGATCGCCGTCATCGGATCGATTGACGTCGTGATGGGAGACGTGGACCGGTGAGCTTTCATCCGGAGATGGCGTACGACGCCACCTTCCACAAGTCGGCGCGCCAGCTCGAGGAAGAGGGGCCGGCGTTCGGCTATACGGCGGAGAACCGCGCGCGCTTCGAAGAGATCGTCAAGCGCTATCCGCCCGAGCGCCGCCGATCGGCGGTGCTGCCGGCGCTCTACCTCGCGCAGCACCAGCAGGGCTACATCACGGCGAACGCGATCCGGCACGTCGCGGAGCTGCTGGGGATCACGCGCGCCGACGTCGAGGACGTCGTGTCCTACTACACGATGTTCTACACGAAGCCGGTCGGCAGGTTCGTCGTCAACGTCTGCCGGACGCTGTCATGCGCGATCAACGGCGCCGAGCGGGTCACCGAGGCGATCTGCACGAAGCTCGCCGTGCGGCCGGGCGAGACCGACGCGAGCGGCACCTTCACGGTGCTCGAAGTGGAATGCCTGGGCGCGTGCGATCGCGCGCCGGTCGTGATGGTGAACGACGCGTGGCACGAGAACCTGCAGCCGGAAGCGGCGGCGAAGCTGATCGACGATCTGCGCGCGCGCGGCGAAGCGGCGCTCAGCGGATGCCACCACGTCGTCGAGCGGCGCAAGGACGAGCGGACTGGGGACTGATGTGGCGATGGATCCCGTTCTGATCGCGCACGTTCGTGAGCCGAATTCGTTCACGCTCGATTTCTATCTCGCGCACGGCGGGTACGAGGCGCTCAAGACGGCGCTGACGAAGAAGCCCGACGAGATCATCGAGATGGTGAAGGCGTCGGGGCTGCGCGGGCGCGGCGGCGCCGGCTTTCCGACCGGCATGAAGTGGCAGTTCGTCGACAAGAAGAGCGAGCCGCGCTACATCGTCTGCAACGCCGACGAGAGCGAGCCGGGCACGTTCAAGGATCACCTGCTGATGGAGCGCAACCCGCACCTGCTCGTCGAGGGATGCGCGATCGGCTGCTACGGGATCGGCGCGAAGATCGCCTACATCTACATCCGCGGCGAGTTCTATCACGTGCAGAGCGTCCTCGAGCGCGCGATCGACGAGGCGTACGCGAAAGGGTTCCTCGGCAGGAACATCCTCGGATCCGGATTCGACTGCGACGTCTACGTGCACCGCGGCGCCGGCGCCTACGAAGCCGGCGAGGAGACGGCGCTGCTCGAGTCGCTCGAGGGGAAGCGCGCGCAGCCGCGCAACAAGCCTCCGTTCCCGGCCGTGGCCGGCCTGTACGGCAAGCCGAGCGCGGTGAACAACGTCGAGACGCTCTGCAACGTGCCGGTGATTCTCTCGAAGGGCGTCGAGTGGTACACGTCGGTCGGCCCCGAGAAGAACGGCGGGCCGAAGCTGTACTGCGTGAGCGGCCACGTGCGCAACCCCGGCGTCTTCGAGGCGTCGATGAGCGTCACGCTGCGCGAGCTCGTCGACGGCTACGCCGGCGGTGTGCGCCCGGGGCGCACGCTGAAGGCGGTGATCCCCGGCGGATCGTCGGTGCCGATCCTCTTGCCCGATCAGCTCGACATCCAGGCGAGCTTCGACGCGATTCAGAAAGCGGGCTCGCTCCTCGGCTCGGCCGCGATCGTCGTGCTCGACGACACGACGTGCATGGTCTGGCTCGCGCAGAACCTGCTGCACTTCTACCGCCACGAGTCGTGCGGCAAGTGCACGCCGTGCCGCGAGGGGACCGACTGGCTGCACAAGATCCTGCAGCGCATCGAACGGGGCGACGGCCAGCTGCGCGATCTCGATCTCCTGACGGGGATCTCGAACAATATCGCCGGCAAGACGCTGTGCGCGTTCGGCGACGCCGCCGTCACGCCGGTGCTCACGACGCTGAAGCACTTCCGGCACGAGTACGAAGCGCACATCCGGGAGCGGCGGTGCACGCTGCCCGCCGACTGGCGCGCGCGGCAGCCCGTCGGAGCGCACTGATGCGCGGGAACCACGAAGCCACGAAGAAGAACGAAGATCACGAAGTTTTTCTTCGCGATTCCGGCGCTCGCGAGAGGACGCGTCTCGGATGACGCCGCTCCTCATCGCGCAGATCGTCCTCACGCTCTTCGTGTTCTTCATGCTGCTCAACTCGGCGGCGGTCATGGTGTACGTCGAGCGGAAGGTCGCCGCGCTCCTGCAGCAGCGGCTCGGTCCGTACCTCGTCGGCCCGAAGGGCGTGCTGCAGCCGCTCGCCGACGTCGTCAAGCTGATGTTCAAGGAGGAGCTGCGGCCGCGCGCGGCCGATCCGCTGCTCTTTGCGCTCGCGCCGATCATCTCCGCCACCGCCGCCTTCGCCGCCTTCGCCGTCGTCCCGTTCGGCGCCGAGACGACGCTGTTCGGGCTGCTGAAGGAGCCGCTGCGGCTGCAGGTGGCCGACGTCAACGTCGCGATTCTCGTGATCTTCGCGATCGGGTCGATGGGCGTCTACGGCATCGTGCTCGCCGGCTGGAGCTCGAACAGCAAGTACTCGCTCCTCGGCGGCCTCAGGTCGTCGGCGCAGATGATCAGCTACGAGCTCTCGTACGGCACGGCGATCGCGTCGGTGCTGCTCATCGCCAACTCGATGTCGCTCACCGACATCGTCAACCGGCAGGCGGGCGCGTGGTTCGGCATCATCCCGCGCTGGTTCCTCTTTCTGCAGCCGGTCGGCTTCTTCATCTTCATGACGGCGGGGATCGCCGAGACCAACCGCGCGCCGTTCGATTTCCCAGAGGCGGAGCAGGAGCTCGTCGCCGGCTACCACACCGAGTACAGCAGCATGAGCTTCGCGATGTTCTTTCTCGCGGAGTACATCAACATGGTGACGGTGTCGGCGGTCGCGACCGATTTGTTCCTCGGCGGCTGGCACGGCCCGCTGATCCCGGAGTCGTTCGGCTGGCTGTGGTTCCTCGTCAAGGTGGCGGCGCTGCTGTTCTTCTACGTCTGGATGCGGTGGACGCTGCCGCGCTACCGCTACGACCAGCTGATGGCGTTTGGCTGGAAGGTGCTGCTGCCGCTCTCGGTCGTCAACCTGCTCGCGACGGCGGCGGGAGTGCTGTACTTTGGCGCCTGAGACGCTCGCCTTCTACGCGTTCGGCGCGGTCGCGGTGGTGGCGTCGCTGCTCGTGATCGCGCAGCGCAATCCGATCTACAGCGTGCTGCTGCTGATCGCGTCCTTCGGCGCGCTCTCGGGCCTGTACGTGCTGCTCGACGCGCCCTTCGTCGCGGTGATCCAGATCATCGTCTACGCCGGCGCGATCATGGTGCTCTTCCTCTTCGTCGTGATGCTGCTGAACGCGCCGCACGAAGAAACCGAGTACGACGAGCGCGTGCATCCGCTGCTGCGTCCGGGGCCGATGCGGTTCGGCGCCCTGCTCGCGCTCGTGCTCGCCGGCGAGCTGTCGTGGGCGCTGACGCGGAGCGGCGATTCGGGACGCTTTCCGGCCGGCGCCGTTGCGTCGGTGCGCGCGATTGGCCGATCGCTCTTCACCGATTACGCGTTTCCCTTCGAGGTCACCTCCATTCTGATTCTCGTCGCGATGGTGGGCGCGGTGCTCCTCGCGCGACGGGAGGGGCGCGGCTGATGGTGCCGCTCAACTACTACCTCGTGCTGTCGGCGATGCTCTTCGCGATCGGCACCGCCGGCGTGTTCGTCCGCCGCAACCTGATCACGATTCTGCTGTCGATCGAGATCATGCTCAACGCGGTGAACCTGACGTTTGTCGCGTTCGGCCGTGCGCTCGGCTCCGCCGACGGCCAGATCATCGTGTTCTTCGTGATGACGGTCGCCGCTGCGGAAGCGGCCGTCGGCCTCGCGATCGTGATCGGACTGTTCCGGCACCGCGAGTCGCTGAACCCCGACTCCTGGACGGCGTTGAAATGGTGACCGACGGATGCTGCTAGCGATCCCTCTGCTGCCGCTCCTCGGGTTTCTGATCAACGCCAGCTTCGGCCGGCGCATCAGCAAGGCGGCGGCCGGCGCCGTGGCGTGCGGCGCGATGCTCGCGTCGTTTGCGATCGCCGTCGCGTCGGTGGTGCGCCTCGCCAGCCTCGAGCCGGATTCGCGCGCGATCGTGAGCCGCGCGTTCACCTGGATCAGCTCGGGCGACTTCACGGCCGACTTCACGCTGCGCCTCGATCCGCTCGCGGCGGTGATGATCCTCGTCGTCACCGGCATCGGGACGCTGATCCACGTCTACTCGACCGCCTACATGCACGAGGAGACCGCCCCCGAGTACGCGCGCTACTTCTCCTACCTGAATCTCTTCGCCGCGTTCATGCTGCTGCTCGTCCTCGGCTCGAACTTCCTCGTGATGTTCGTCGGCTGGGAGGGCGTCGGCCTCTGCTCGTACCTGCTGATCGGCTTCTGGTTCGAGAAGCGATCGGCGTCCGACGCCGGCAAGAAGGCGTTCATCGTCAACCGCATCGGCGATTTCGGCTTCGTGCTCGGCGTCCTGCTCGCGTTCGTCCGCTTCGGCACGATCGACTTCCAGCAGATCGCGCGCGCGGCCGCGCCGATGAGCCCCGAGGCCGGCTTCGGGACGATCTCGATCATCACGCTGCTGCTGTTTGTCGGCGCCACCGGCAAGTCTGCGCAGATTCCGCTGTATGTCTGGCTGCCGGACGCCATGGAAGGCCCGACGCCGGTCTCGGCGCTGATCCACGCGGCCACGATGGTGACGGCGGGCGTCTACATGATCGGGCGCAACGCCGTGCTCTTCGCGCACGCGCCGGCGACGCTGACGGTGGTGGCCGTCATCGGCACGGCGACCGCGCTGATGGCCGGCACGATTGCGCTCGTGCAGAACGACATCAAACGCGTGCTCGCGTACTCGACCGTGTCGCAGCTCGGCTACATGTTCCTGGCGATGGGCGTCGGCGCGTACGCCGCCGGGATCTTCCACCTGTTCACGCACGCGTTCTTCAAGGCGCTGCTGTTCCTCGGCTCGGGCGCGGTGATCCACGCGCTCGGCGGCGAGCAGGATCTCCGCCGGATGGGCGGCCTCAAGCGCGATCTGCCGATCACGTACTGGACGTTCCTCATCGGATCGATCGCGATTGCCGGCGTGCCCGGCTTCGCCGGCTTCTTCAGCAAGGACGAGATTCTCTTCCGCACCTTCGCGAGCGGGCACGCGGCGTTGTGGACCGTCGGCCTGCTCACGGCGCTGCTCACGGCGATCTACATGTTCCGGATCGTCTTCCTCGCGTTCTTCGGCGAACGTCCGCCTGAGCCCGTCGCCCCCGCGCATCCTGAAGAAGAGGAGCCGGCCGCCAAAGGCGGACATGCGACCGGCCCGACCCACCTGGCCCACCCGACCCATCTGCACGACGCGCCGCCGGCGATGGCGCTCGCGCTGATCGTGCTCGCGATCGGATCGGTCCTGGCCGGGTACGCGAGCCTCGGCGGCCGCTTCGAGCGGTTTCTCGAGCCGAGCTTCGCGCCCGAGCGCGTCGAGGAGGTCGCCGATCGCGGCCTCGAGCTCACGCTGACCGCGGTGTCGATCGCCGCCGCGCTCGGCGGCATCGCGATCGCGGCGTACTTCTTCTTGAAGAACCGCCGCGCCGCGGATCGGATGGCCGAGCGGTTCGCCGGCGTTCGGCGGCTGCTGCAGAACAAATACTACGTGGACGAGATCTACAACGGCGCGATCGTGCAGCCGATCCGGATCGTGTCCGAGAACGCGTTGTGGAAGGCGATCGACGTCCGCGTGATCGACGGCGCCGTGAACGGCGTCGGCGAGGCGGTCACCGGCGCGAGCGACATCCTGCGGCGCCTGCAGACTGGATCGGTGCGCGCGTACGCGGCGTCGCTGTTCCTCGGTGTCGTCCTCATCCTCGGGTATTACCTGTGGCCCTGAGTTGTCATGTCACGGTAGCGTGATGCCGTTTCCCATTCTCTCTTCTCTTGTCGCCCTGCCGGCCATCGGCGCGATCCTGCTGCTGTTCGTGCGCGGCGACGAAGAGCGGAGCGCGCCGGCGTCGCGCGCCATCGCGCTGGTGGTCTCCGTTCTCGTGTTCGCCGAAACGCTGCTCCTCTGGAGCCGCTTCAACGCCGCGTCCGGAGAGTTTCAGTTCGTCGAGCGGCACGCGTGGATCCCGGCGTTCGGGATCGACTACTTCGTCGGCGTGGACGGCATCAGCCTGCTGCTGCTCGTCCTCACCGGCTTCCTGACGCCGCTCGCGCTGCTGTCGTCGTGGGAATCGATCCACCGCAAGACGCGGACGTTCTGCATCTTCGTGCTGCTGCTCGAGAGCGCGATGATGGGCGTGTTCGTCTCGCT
>QHWK01000624.1 GCA_003223775.1 Acidobacteriota bacterium | reverse complement strand
TGCGGCACGTGTCTCGATGCGGGCGGGATCAGCGTGAACACGATCGCGAGCGGCGACGGCTACGTGCAGTTCGTGCCGTCAATCGCGACGCGGCTCTACGCTGGCCTCAGCTCCGACCGGACCAACAGCACCGACGTCAGCCAGATCAAGTTCGCGTTCAGCTTCTGGACCGGTTCGACCTGGGACATTCGCGAGGGCAACGTCTACAAAACCGAGGGCAGCTACGCCGCGGGCGACGTGTTCAAGATCGCGATCGAGTCCGGCATCGTGAAGTACTACAAGAACGGCACGCTCGTCTACACGAGCACGACCGCGCCGTCGTACCCGCTCGGGCTCGACGTGACGCTGATGACGCTGAATTCGACCGTCAGCAATCCAGTCGTCTTCAGCGCCGGCGGTGGCGGACCGACCACGAGCGACATCGTCTGGATCAACGCAGTCAACGTCGCCGTCACCGGCAACGGCATTCAGAAGAACGCCGGATGCGACGGCTGTTCGGATGCCGGCGCCGTCAGCCAGCAGACGATCGACAGCGGGGACGGCAGCGTCGATTACGTGCCGTCGTTCGGTTATCGCGTCTACGCCGGTCTCGGCACCGATCGCAGCAGCAGCACCGATTGAACGCTGATCAATTTCGCGTTCACGTTCTGGCACGATTTTACATGGGACGTCCGTGAGAGGGACGTGTACAAAACCGGCGGATCGTACCTGAGCAGCGACGTGTTCAAGGTCGCCATCGAATCGGGCGTCGTCAAGTACTACAAGAGCGGCGTGCTCGTCTACACCAGCGCGACGGCCCCGACCTACCCGCTTGGGCTCGACACAACGATCCTGTCGATAAGCGGCAGCATCACGCAGGCGCATATCACGAAGTGATCAACCACGCTCGGGGGCGCCCGATTGGCGCCTCCGGGTTTCACACGGAACGGCATCATGCGGAGAATCTTGAGGACTGCCGTCGCGGCCGGACTCGGCGTGTGCGCCACGCCCCTGACCGCGTTGGCACAGCAGCCAGTCTCGTGGACGAACATCATCAACGCCTCGGCGACCGGCAGCACGTTGGAGAAGAGCGGCGGCTGCGACGGATGTCCTGACGCTGGCGGCGTATCCCAGCAGCAAATTCAGAGCGGAGCGGGATCCGTCGCGTTCGCGCCGTCGGTCGGTGTCGCGTCGGGCCTCGCGCTCTACGTCGGGTTCGCACACGCCACCTCGACGCCGCCGCAGCCCTCGGAGATCAACTTCGCGTTCTCCTTCTGGGCGAACGGCGGGTGGGAAGTGCGCGAGCAGGGCATCTACAAGGCGGACGGGACGTTCGCGGCGGGCGACACGTTCGCGATCAGCATCGCCGGTGGCGGAGCGGTTACGTATTCGCGCAACGGCACCGCGTTGTACACGAGTACCATCACCGCCGCCAGCTATCCGTATGCCGTCGCCGCGTCGCTCAGCGGAACGAGCGCCGCGGTGACGAATGCCAGCGTCACGACGTCGACAGGGACGTCGATGACGTACGCCGCCATCAGCGACCGCACCGTGCGGACGAAGCCGGCGCTGCCATCGCTCAGCGCGGCGGGGTACACGTTCACCGATCCGGCGTTCTCGTCGCGGATGCTTCGAGCGACCGACGCGGCCACGCGACCCGGCTCGACGAACCACTCGTATCGCGCGCCGTCGAACGCGCACCTCGCCGCGTGGAATTCGACGTCGACCTACTTCTACGTCGTCAGCGACGACGGGACGGTAATTCCGTACGCGTTCGATGCAGCGCAGCTGCGCGCGACGCGGCTGCAGCCGTCGGGCAGCGGCAACGGCGGGCTTACGCTCGCGTTCTACGTCGAGCCGCAGTTCAGCCTGACGTCGCCGAACATCATCTATGGGATCGCGAGCGGGGGCAACAACCGGACGATCAAGCAATACGACTTCACGACCGGTGCCTACACGACGATCCTCGACCTGGACACCGTCGTCAGCGGGTTGTCGGGATACGTCGGCGGCTTCATTTCGGGTGCGACGTCGCCGGAGACGCTGCTTGTGTTTTTCGGCGGCGCGCAGCAGGACGCGCATTACTACACGCTGTGGTTCACGCCGAGCGGCACGCGCAAGCTTCTGAATACGGTCTCGTCGACGCTCAACGGCGCGTCGACGTCGGTGACCCTCAATTTCCACTTGCACGCGACACAGCTCGACAAGAGCGGCCGCTTCGTCTTCCTGTACCCGACGTCCGCGGATCTCGGCCCGCCGCGGTACGCCTCTCCAGTGTACCTGTGGGACACGAGCACCGACACGATCATCCCGCTCACGACCGGGGGACCTGACGGATCGCCGAACCTCGTCGTCGGCGGTCATGACGCCTCCGGCTACGGCAACTGGGTCAACAAGGA
>QHWK01000623.1 GCA_003223775.1 Acidobacteriota bacterium | reverse complement strand
ACGCACACCGCCACATCGTCGGCGGTGAGCCTGTAGTGGCGCGCGACATTGCCTGCGGAAATCGAAAGGTTCGCATGCGCGAGCGGCACGCGCTTGGGCCGGCCCGTGCTGCCGCTCGTGTGCAGCACGAGCGCGACGTCGTCGACGTCGGGCGGCGCGACGGGCTGCCGCCCGGCCATGCCGGCGAGCGCGACGGCGCCCTTCGCGTCCATCCCGACGCCGAGCTTCGAGATAGAAGCGGAACTCGTCTTCCTTGTAGCCGGGATTGAGCGGCGCGGCGGTGCCGGCCATCGATGCGGCGAGGAACGACACGATCATCGGCAGGCCGTTGGGCAGCGCGATGCCGATGCGATCGCCGCGCCGGACGCCGGCGGCGGCCAATTGGTCCGCGACGGCGTGGACCTGGTCGCGCAGCTCGCCGTAGGTGATCTTCAGATGCTGCTCGGGAAGCGCGATAGCGGTCGCGCCTTCAGGGGCGCGGCCGATCAAATCCATCAGAGTCAAGGGTGCGGAAGTCGTCGAGGCCATGAGTCGGGTCACCACAGGGCAATATGAAAACGCGCCGCGAGTGCGGGGATCGAGGGCGAGGAGTTCAGCCTCGCCGGGGCGACCCTGAAAGGGTCGCCCTACATGTCGGGCAAAGGCTCGCCCTACATGTTGCGGCAGTCCTCAATTGTACCGTGGCGTCACAAGCGGGCGAAAGCTCGGCGCTAGCGGCCCGGATCCAGATCGCGGACGACGACGTGCAGCACCTGGCTCGCGACGCGCGCATCGCGCTCGGTGACGACGATGTCGGCGGCGAGCGCGCCGTCCGAGTCGCTGAACTCGCGGCATCGCCGTGCAGACGCGGGAAGACGCGCGCAGCTGTTGCGAATGAGGCCCAGACGCTGCGCGGCCGCAACACGCTCGTCGAACGACCAGCCCGTGACGGCGTCGCTCGACGCCGGATCGGCGTCGCCGCGGCCGCGCCGGAGGGCGAGCTCGTGCTCGATCGCATCGGTGACGAGCGCTTCGATGATGCCGCTGCACAGCACGAGCGCGCGCTCGAACTCGCGGCGCTCGAGCGCCGCGCGGCTCTCGGCGAAGGCGCGCTCGAGGACCGGACGCAGCGCGCGCCGATGCACGAACTCGAATCGCCGCGGCGCCGCAGCGTCGAGCCGTCCGGCGAGCGAACGAGCAGCGCGGCGCTGAACTCGCGCGACAGCCAATGCGCCTTGCTGCCGCCGGAGAGCTCGGCGATCGCGGCCGCGCAGTCCTGCTGCCAGGCCTCGACCCCGGGCGGCGCGTCGGCGGCGTCCATCGCGTCCGCCATGTGCCGTCCGCGCGCGATCAGCCGGTCGAGGTGGGCGATGGCCGTCGCGCGGGCGGTCCGCAGATCGTCCGTCATCGGCGCGAACCGCGGCGCGGCGTCCGGGTCCGGTGGAGCAGCTCCGCGATCTGATCGATGTGGGTGCGCATCGCGTTCCACGCCGCTTCGGGATCGCGATCGCGCAGCGCGGCGGCGACGGCCTCGTGCCCCTGCATCGACCGCTCCGGGCGTCCCTTCTGCTTCAGCGTCAGCTTGCGCGACTCGATCAGCAGATCGTTCAACGTCTCCATGATGCGCATGACGACGCGGTTGCGCGTCGCGCGCGCGATGACGGCGTGAAACGCGGTGTCCTCGACGAGCGTGGACGCGCCGGCCTTGACTTTCTTGCGCTGCGCGTCGAGGACGCGCTGGAGATCGCCGCACCGCGCCTGCCAGCATCGCCGTCGAGCGCATGCTCGACGATCTCCAGGGCGTGCCGGTCGTCAACGGCACCGCGGTCCGCGTGCCGACGTTCGCCAAGGCGGTGAACTTCCAGGTCGTGCGCACGATCCCGTCGGGCGTCGTCGTCATCGGCCCGCGCACCGATCTGCGCGTCGTCGAAGGCGAGCCGGCGGACGCGCGCGCGCCGGCCGTGTCGTACGAGGACATCGGCGGGCTCGAGCGCGAGGTGGCGCGCGTGCGCGAGATGGTGGAGCTGCCGCTGAAGCATGGGCCGCTCTTCCAGCGGCTCGGCATCCTCGCGCCGAAGGGCGTGCTGCTGTACGGGCCGCCGGGGCGGGTGTCAGACTGCGCGCTCCAACTGGTTCGACCACCGGGCCAGTGTACCACACCGCGCCATGCTCGCCGAGTTCACCGCCGCCGGATCGCCGTCGCGCGTCTCGCGCGCCATCGAGGAGCTCGCGCGCGCGCAGGGCATCAGCGCGCTCGTCGTCCCCTGGGAGAGCGACGCCGCCGCCCTCAGCATCGCCGTCACCTCCGTGAAGGCCGACGGCTGGGCGATCGAGCACACGAACCTCGGGACGATCCGCCTCACCGATCTGGGCAACGACGCGACGCGCGTCGCGATCGCGCCCGACGAGCGCCGCACGGCGGTGCCGCAGCTCGGCGCGCTGTTCGAGCGCTTCGCGCAGCAGGTCCGGCGCCAGTTCGGCGGCGCGTCATGACCGAAGCGGCCACCTCCTCCGCCGCGATCACGCTGCGCGTCGCCGAGGCGCGCGTCGAGGACATCGCGCGGGCCGTCGCCCGGCTGGCGCCGCGCGATCTCGAGCGGATCGGCGCCCGGCCCGGCGACACGCTCCAGGTCCGAGGGCGGACGATCGCCGTCGCGCGCGCCGAGAGCGGCGGCGCCGCGGACGAAGGCTTCGTGCAGATCGACGGCACGCTCCGCAGCAATTGCGGCGCGGGGCTCGAGGAACAGGTGTCGGCGTCGCGCGTCGAATCGGGGCACGCCGTCGCCGTCCGGTTGACGCCGCTTGCGGCCGGCACCGCGCCTGCCAGCATCGCCGTCGAGCGCATGCTCGACGATCTCCAGGGCGTGCCGGTCGTCAACGGCACCGCGGTCCGCGTGCCGACGTTCGCCAAGGCGGTGAACTTCCAGGTCGTGCGCACGATCCCGTCGGGCGTCGTCGTCATCGGCCCGCGCACCGATCTGCGCGTCGTCGAAGGCGAGCCGGCGGACGCGCGCGCGCCGGCCGTGTCGTACGAGGACATCGGCGGGCTCGAGCGCGAGGTGGCGCGCGTGCGCGAGATGGTGGAGCTGCCGCTGAAGCATGGGCCGCTCTTCCAGCGGCTCGGCATCCTCGCGCCGAAGGGCGTGCTGCTGTACGGGCCGCCGGGGACCGGGAAGACGCTGCTCGCGCGCGCCGTCGCCGCCGAGAGCCGCGTCCATTTCATCCACCTGAACGGCCCCGAGATCATGCGGAAGTTCTACGGCGAGAGCGAAGCGCGGCTGCGCGAAGTGTTCGAGGAAGCGTCGCGGCGCGCGCCGGCGATCCTCTTCATCGACGAGATCGACGCCGTCGCGCCGAAGCGCGCGGAGGTGGTCGGCGAAGTCGAGAAGCGCGTCGTCGCGCAGCTGCTCGGCCTGATGGACGGCTTCGTCTCGCGCGGGCAGGTGATCGTCATCGGCGCGACCAACATCCCCGAGGTCCTCGATCCGGCGCTGCGGCGGCCGGGCCGCTTCGATCGCGAGATCGAGATCGGCGTGCCGAACACGCAGGCGCGGCTGCAGATCCTGAAGATTCACACGCGCGCGATGCCGCTCGCCGAGGACGTCGATCTGCGCGAGATCGCCGGGCGCTCGCAGGGCTTCGTCGGCGCCGATCTCGAGGCGCTCTGCCAGGAAGTCGGCATGATCGCCCTGCGGCGGTTTCTCACGACCGACCTCGCCGATCCCGACGCGCTGCAGGTGTCGCACGAGGACTTTCTCGCGGGGCTCAACGAGGTGGAGCCGAGCGCGACGCGCGAGCTCTTCATCGAGAAGAGCGCCGAGACGTTCGCGTCCATCGGCGGGCTCGCCGACGTCAAGCGCCTGCTCGACGCAGTCGTCGAGCATGCGCACGTGCACGACGGCATCTACGACCAGATCGGCCTCGCGCCGCCGCGCGGTCTGCTGCTCGTCGGCCCGTCGGGCACCGGCAAGACGGCGATGGCGCGCGCGCTGTCGGGCGAGAAGCAGCTGCCGCTCATCGCGATCGACGGCCCGCAGCTCTACTCGAAGTGGCTCGGCGAATCGGAGAAGGCGCTGCGCGAGGTGTTCAAGAAGGCGCGGCGCGCGGCGCCGTGCCTGCTGCTGTTCGACTCGATCGATGCCGTCGCGCCGCGCGGCGGCGCCGAGGCGTCCGGCGCGGAAGCACACCAGCGGATTCTCAGCCAGCTGCTGCGCGAGATCGACAACCTGCGGGACGCGAAGGGCGTGATTCTGCTCGGCGCGACGAACCGGCCCGAGCGCGTCGAGCCGGCGCTCATGCGCAGCGGCCGCTTCGACTACATCGTGCGCTTCGGCAAGCCCGACGCCGCGGATCGCGCCGAGATCCTGCGCCTCTGCTGCCGGCGCATCCCGCTCGCGCCGGACGTGGATCTCGACGCGCTCGCGCGCCGCAGCGACGACCTCACCGGCGCCGACCTCGAGGCGCTGTGCAAGAAGGCGGCGCTCGTCGCCATCGCGGAATTTCAGCGCGGCGCGCGCACGCCGCCGTTCGCCGTGAGCCGGATCGATTTCGAAGACGTGCTGGAGGACGCGCCATGTATAGCGAACTGACCGTGTGGACGCGCGGCATCATCATGGACAAGGAGGGCCGCGACATCGTCAACTCGATCGCCGCGTCGGCGCGCCTGGAGGGGAAATTCGCCCAGGCGATGGAGAACTACGTCGACAACCCCGATCGCACGAACGCGCCGACCCGCAAGTACTGCCGCGTGAGCGACAGCGAGATCGAGAACGCGCTCACCTACGAGAACGAGCAGCCGAACATCGTCGTGCTCGTCGAGGAGACGATGGTGAAAGGGTGGGATTACCTGCGCGGGATGCCGCCGGGCGGGACGCTCGTCATCAACACGCACTACACGCCGGACTACATGCTTCGCTTCGTGCCCGGCGTCGAGCGGCTCGCGCAGCTCGTGTGCGTCGACGCCGCGAAGCTCGCCGATCACAAGTGGCTGTACTACCGGCTCGGCGAGCTCGGGCTGGATCGGCTGTCCACCGAGGGCGCGGCCGAGCGCACCAAGGCGATCGCGCCGGACATCGCGGCGCCGCTCATCGCCGCCGTCGTCAAGACGACCGGCATCGTCAAGCTGGCGACCATCGAGCCGATGATCGCGAACAAGGCGGCGTTCCACGCCGGCCTCGAGTCGCTGCACGTGCTGCCGCTCAGCGCGGCGGTGGCGTAGTTGGCGCGGGTTCTGCGTTAATCGTCGTCCGTGCGGGCAGCGCTGAAGGGCTGCGCTACCGGCAAGCTTTCTGAGAGAGGTCTCATGTCGACCAAAGGTACGCACATCCCCGACTGGCT
>QHWK01000622.1 GCA_003223775.1 Acidobacteriota bacterium | reverse complement strand
CACGGGAGCGGTTGCCGGTCTGCTGCTGGCGCTTGGCGTATCCACCGTCGTGCGCGCGATGCTCGTCGCGCCGAGCGCACCCGACCTGCTCTTCGGCGTCGATGCCTTCGATCCGCTGACGTTTCTCGCGTTGTGCGGTGTGCTGGCGGCGAGCGCGCTCGCGGCCAGCGGCGTCCCGGCGTTGCGGGCGGCGCGCGTGGATCCCATGACCGCGCTGCGAGTGGAATAAAAAGCGATGCCTGTCTGGTTGACCGTCGCCGTCGCGCGCGTGATCGCGCTCTTCCGGAGCGGCCGGCTGGACGACGACTTCGATCAGGAAGTGGCCTCGCATCTGGCCATGGCCACGGAAGACAACGTCAGACGCGGCATGACGCCGGACGAAGCGCGGCGCGCCGCCATCGTGCGGTTCGGGGGCCCGATGCATATCAAAGAACAGCAGCATGACGACCGCGGGTTGCCATTCGTGGACGCGACGCTGCAGGACGTCCGCTACGGCCTGCGCGCGCTCCGCAAGAACCCGGCGTACTCGCTCGTCGCCGTCGCGACTCTCGCGATCGGGATCGGCGCGGGCACGGCGGTCTTCAGCATCGCGCGAGCCGTTTTGCTGCGGCCGCTGCCGTACGGCAACCCCAGTGAGCTGGTTCGGGTGTTCGAGACGAACCCGCTCAAGAACTGGACGCGCAACATCGCCGCGCCGGCGAATTACGCCGACTGGAAGGCGCGCAACACGTCCTTCACCGACATCGCGGCCTACGAACAGTTCAGCGAGAACGGCAGCGGCGCCGGCGATGTGTTCCTCACCGGATCGGGCGAGCCGCAGGGCCTCAAGGCGCTCGGCGTTACCGGCAACCTGTTTCGCGTGCTGGGCGCGCCGCCGCTCGTCGGCCGCACCTTCACTGATGCGGAGACGTTCGAAGGCCAGGCGCGGGTCGTCGTCCTCAGCTACGGCCTGTGGCAGAGCGCGTTCGGCCAGGATCCGAACATCGTCGGCCGCACGGTCACGCTGAGCGGCCGGACCTACGACGTCGCCGGCGTCATGCCCGCCGACTTCTTCTTCCCGGGCCGGGACGTGCAGCTCTGGCTCCCCGTCGCATATCAGCCGTCGATCTTCACGACCGCGCGGCGGCCGCACTGGCTCGGCGTCGTCGCGCGGCGGAAGGCCGGCGTCTCGCTCGAACGGGCGCAGGAAGACATGAACGGCGTGGCGCGCGCGCTCGAGCGCCAGTATCCCGACACGAACACGCAGATGGGCGTGCGGCTGGAGCGCCTGCACGACAGCTTCGCGTTCGCGCCGCGTCCGGCGCTGCTGATGTTGAGCGGCGCCGTCGGCCTCCTCTTCCTGATCGTCTGCGCGAACATCGCGAACCTGCAGCTGGGGCGCGCCGCGGCCAGAGCCCGTGAGATCGCGATTCGCAGCGCGCTCGGCGCCGGCCGCCGCCGGTTGATTCGCCAGCTGTTCACCGAGTCGCTCGTCCTCTCCGCCGTCGGCGGCGCGCTCGGGTTCGCGATCGCGATCGCGGCGCGCGCGGCGCTGCTGCGATTCGCCGCGTCGACGATTCCGCTGCACGCCGACGTCCGGCTCGACGCCGGCGTCGTGCTGTTCGACGCCGCGCTGACCATCGTCGCGCCGCTCGTGTTCGCGGTCGTCCCGGCGCTCCGGTCGGCGGCGGCCGGGCGCTTGAACGATCGCGGCGACGGCGCGGCTCGCGAGACGCGCGCGCTGCGCAACGCGCTGGTCGGCGCCGAGGTGGCGCTGTCGATCGTGCTCGTCGTCGGCGCCGTGCTGCTGTCGCGCAGCCTGCTGCGGCTCGAGGCGGTCGACCCCGGGTTCGATCGCGCGCGCGTCGTCGCCTTCACGGTCACGCTGCCGTCGGCGCGCTACCCGACCCGGCCCGATCGCCTGCGCGCCCTCGAGGAGATCGAGCGGCGTCTGCGCGCGCAGGCCGGCGTGCAGGCGGTCGGCGCGGCGAGCACGCTGGCCCTCCGCGGCTTCACCTGGACCGGCGACGCCACGGTCGAAGGGCGCGCGGCCGACGACTACGAGCGCGAGCTGCGCCACAAGTCGATCACGCCGGACTATTTCCGCGCGATGGGCATCCGGCTGCTCGCCGGCCGTTTTCTCGACGAGCGCGACGCCGGGGATCGTCCGCTCGTCGCCGTCGTCAACCGCGCGCTCGCGCAAAGGTACTTCCGCGGCGAAGACGCCATCGGCAAGCGAATCACG
>QHWK01000621.1 GCA_003223775.1 Acidobacteriota bacterium | reverse complement strand
CGTTCGCCCGCTCGGTCGGCCGGCTCCGCCGGCCGACGTGCGACGCTCGCCCCTCACTTTCTTCTCAGCGTCTCCGTGTCTCTGTGGTTGACCGTCGGGCACGGCAAGTAATATGAACGCGACATGGAACCTGTGACGGCCTTCGCGCCGGCGACCGTGTCGAACGTCGGCTGCGGGTTCGACGTGCTCGGGTTCGCCCTGCACGAGCCGGGCGACGCCGTGACGGCGGCGTTTGCCGGCGGCGCCGGCGTGCGCATCGACGACATTGTCGGCGACGACGGACGCCTGCCGCGGGACGCGCGGAAGAACACGGCGGGCGTCGCCGCGCAGACGCTGCTCGACGCGGTGGGCGACCGCCGCGGCGTCGCGTTGACGATCCGCAAGGGGCTGCCGCTCTCGAGCGGGCTCGGCGGCAGCGCGGCGAGCGCCGTCGCGGCGGCCTTCGCCGTCAACGCGCTGGTCGGCGCCGGCGCGTCGCTCGAGACGCTGATGGCGTGCGCGTTCGAGGGCGAGCGCATCGGCGCCGGATCGGCGCACGGCGACAACATCGCGCCGGCGGTGTACGGCGGGTTCGTGCTCGTGCGCGTCCCGAATCCGCCGGACGTCGTGCGGCTGCCGGTTCCCGCGGGCCTCACCGCCGTCGTCGTGCACCCCGATCTCGAGATCGAGACGGCGCGCGCGCGCGCGCTGCTCGGATCGGAGGTGCCGCTCGGCGACGCGATTCGGCAGTGGGCGAACCTTGGCGCGTTGGTCGACGCGCTCCATCGCGGCGACTTCGATCTGCTCGCGCGCGCGATCGAGGACACGATCGCCGAGCCGCGCCGCGCGCCGCTCGTGCCGGGCCTCGCCGCGATCAAGCGCGCCGCGATCGACGCCGGCGCGCTCGGCAGCGGCCTCTCGGGATCCGGGCCGTCGCTCTTCGCGCTGTGCCGCGGCATCGAGACGGCGCGCCGCGTCGCGCGCGCGATGACCGCCGCCATCGTCGAGCACATCGGCGGCCGCGCGCCGGACGTCTACGTGTCGCCGATCGCACCGACCGGCGCGCGCATCCTTTCCCCGGCCGGGCCGAAAGGGCCTGCGGTGCAGGTGTAGGCGAGCGAGCCGCGCCCCTCGGGCCGCGGCACTCCTGTCCATGCGCTTCGTCACCACACGCGGCGGACCGCCGGTTTCTTTCACGACGGCGCTGTACGAAGGCCTCGCGCCCGACGGCGGCCTCTACGTGCCGGAGACGATCGAGCCGTGGACCGAGCGGGAGGTCGCCGGCCTCCCGCGCCGCACGCTCACCGAGATCGGCCTGCGTGCGCTGCGTCCGTACGCGCGCGGCGACATCGATCCGGCCACGCTCGAAGCAGTCGTCGTCGAGGCGCTCAACTTCCCGATCCCGCTCGTCCAAGTCGAGCCGGGGATCTATGCGCTCGAGCTGTTCCACGGTCCCACGCTCGCCTTCAAGGACGTCGGCGCGCGCACGATGGCGCGGCTGATGGCGGCGCTGCATCGCGGCGGCGAGCCGCTCACCATCCTCGCCGCGACGTCGGGCGACACCGGCAGCGCCGTCGCGCACGCCTTCTACCGCGTGCCGTACACGCGCGTCGTCATCCTGTATCCCGACGGCCGCGTGAGCCCGACGCAGGAAGCGCAGTTGACGATGTTCAACGGCGAGCGCGCGAATGTGCGCGCGTACGCCGTCGCGGGCAGCTTCGACGACTGCCACCGGCTCACGCGCGAGGCGTTCGGCGACGCCGGGCTGCGGCGGCAGATGCGGCTGACGTCGGCCAACTCGGTGAACATCGGCCGCCTGCTGCCGCAGTCGATCTACTACTTCCACGCCGCGGCGCAGATCGGGTCCGGCGTCGACCTCGTGTTCGCGACGCCGAGCGGCAACTTCGGAAACCTGACAGCCGGTTTGCTCGCCGAGCGCGCGGGGCTGCGCGTGTCGCGGTTCGTGGCGGCGACCAACGTCAACGACATCGTGCCCGCCTATCTCGCGACCGGGCGCTACGAGCCGCGCGCGTCGATCGCGACGATCGCCAACGCGATGGACGTCGGCCATCCGAGCAACTTCGAGCGCATGCGCTGGCTGTACGGCGACGACCTCGATGCGATGCGGCGCGACATCGAGGGCTGCCGCTTCACCGACGACGAAGTGCGCGCGGCGATCCGCCGCGTATACGAAGCGCGCGGCTACCTGCTCGATCCGCACAGCGCCATTGCGTACTTGGGTCTGGTCGGTCAGGTGGGCCAGGCAGGGCGGGCAGGCCAGGCAGGCCAGGCAGGTCAGGCGGGTCAGGCGGGTCGGGCGGGTCAGGCGGGTCAGGCGGGTCAGGCGGGTCAGGCGGGTCAGGCGGGTCAGGCGGGAAAGGTAGGCATCTTCCTGGCGACAGCGCATCCGGCGAAGTTCGCCGAGATCGTCGATCCGATTGTCGGACGGCCGACGGAGAAGCCGGCGCCGCTCTCGCAGGCGCTCGCGCGGCCTCGGCACATCATCCGGATCGACGCGTCGCTCGACGCCGTGAAGGCGGCCCTCGACGCATGACCGTCGTGTTCCGCTATCGCGCCGACGTCCTCGAGCATCTGCTTCGCCACGGCGTGCGCCCGATGCCGCACACGACGCCCGAGATCGTCCGCGGCTTCGTCCGCGATCTCTACAAGTACGAGATCAGGCGGCTCCGCGAGCGATACGTGCGCGGCGATTTTCCGAAGGGCGAGTACTCCGA
>QHWK01000620.1 GCA_003223775.1 Acidobacteriota bacterium | reverse complement strand
GAAGCAGCACGAAGACACGAAGAAGAAAAAGTAGGTTTTCCCAGATGCTTCGAGTACCGACGACGCTGCCGGACGACGTCGAACAACTCGTGCACGACACAATAGGGTGCTGCATCGAGGTGCATCGCCAACTCGGCCCGGGCCTGCCCGAGCGCGCCTACGCGAAGGCGATCGGCCTCGAGTTGATCGCGACCGGGATTTCTTTCGAGCGCGAAAAACGATATGAAGTCGAGTATCGCGGCGAGCTGCTGTGCAGTGTGGACCTGGACTTCATCGTTGCCGACCGCGTGGTCCTGGAGGTCAAGGCGGTACAGGCGCTCGCGGCGATTCATCACGCTCAGGTTCTGAATTACATGCGGATTGCTCGTGTGCGTGCCGGTCTGCTGATCAACTTCAACGTCGCCGTTCTCAAAGAAGGAATACGGAGAAAAGTCCTGTAACTTCGTGTCCTCCTGTCTCTTCGTGTCTTCGTGGTTCCGTTTTTCGCCGTCAGTCAGCGTGATCTGAAGCTTTTGCTCCTTGCCACTCGCTCTCCAGTTCGTCGAGCGACATCTCGTTCATCGCTCGTCCCGACTCGGCGACGGTCCGTTCGAGCTTCCCGAAGCGCTTCGTGAACTTGTCGTTCGCCTTTCTGAGCGCGGTCTCGGGCTCGATCCCGAGCTTTCTCGAAAGGTTGGCGATCGAGAACAGCAGGTCGCCCATTTCCTCCTCCGCGCGTGCGGCATCGACGGCGCTCGCGACCTGGACGACCTCCCGCAGTTCGTTCACCTCTTCCTGGATCTTGTCGACGATGTCGCCGGGGGCGGTCCAGTCGAAGCCCACCGACGCCGCGCGGACGCCGATGTGGTACGCGCGCAGCAGCGCCGGCAGCGCCGGCGCGATGCCGCCGAGGAGCGTCGTCGGCTTCTCGCTCTTCCCGCGCTCCTGCGCCTTGATCTCCTCCCACCGCGTGCGCACCTGGCCGGCGGACTCGAGCGCGGCCTCGCCCTCATCGCGCTTGAAGACGTGCGGATGGCGGCGAACGAGCTTGTCGGCGATGCTCTGCAGCGAGTCGGCGATCGCAAACTCGCCGGCTTCGGCCTCGAGCTGCGCGAGGAACACCGCCTCGAACACGAAGTCGCCGAGCTCCTCGCACAGCGCCGCGTGATCGTGCCGATCGGACCAGCCGGATGAACTCGCGAGCTGCGCGGGCGGACTCGGCCATTCAACGATTGTATGCCGACGATCGCTCGCCTCCCGGCGCGGGCTGCCGCGATGCGCCGCGGGCGCCTCCGTGATCAAGGCGACGGAGAAAGCATTTGCGCCAAAGCCGTACACGATCAGGGAAGCCCGCGCGCCTTAGCCTCACGCCGGGCGCGATTGTCAGCGGTTTGATAATCTTAGTCGGATGTTGACGGAAGGGCTGTCGTTCACCGCCTTCGTCGTCTCGCTCGCCAGCACCGCCGCGATCCACTTCGGCGACATGCCCGATCCGGTGTCGGGCGAGCAGGGCGAGCCGAACCTGCAGGGCGCGGCGCAGATGATCGAGATCCTGTCGCTCCTCGAGCAGAAGACCAAAGGCAACCTCACGGCCGAAGAGCGCCAGGTGCTCGAGCAGGTGCTCTACGAGCTTCGGCTGCGCTTCGTGCAAGTGACGAGCGGCGCGAAGCGGATCGTCGAGCCGTAGCGCGCGTGCCGTCTTCCATCTCCGCACCGCGATGAGAGTCACCGTCCTCGGCAGCGGCACGTCGCACGGCGTCCCGGCGATCGGCTGCGACTGCGACGTGTGCCGCTCCACCGACCCGAAGGATCAGCGCACGCGCCCGTCGATTCTCATCGAGATCAACGGCGGCGCCGTCGGCGCGGCGCCGCGCGCGGCCAGCGCGTTCGCCGCGTCGGTCACGTCGATCCTCGTCGACACGTCGACCGATCTCCGCATGCAGGCGATCGCGAACCACGTGCGGCGCGTCGACGCGATCCTCTTCACGCACAGCCACGCCGATCACGTCTTCGGCCTCGACGACGTGCGGCGCTACAACCAGATGCAGCAGTCGTCGATCCCCTGCTTCGCCGACGCGGAGACGATGGCCAGCCTGCAGCGGATGTTCGCGTACGTCTTCGACGCGTCGACGCAGAAGGGCGGCGGCATCCCGCAGCTGTCGCTCTTCCGCATCGGCGGCCCCTTCTCGCTCGGCGGCGTCGAGATCGTGCCGGTGCCGCTCTTCCACGGCCGGCTGCCGGTGCTCGGCTTCCGCATCGGCGCGTTCGCGTACCTCACCGACTGCAACCGCATTCCCGATCACGCGTGGCCGCTGCTCGACGGCGTGCGCACGGTGATCATCGACGCGCTCCGCCGCCGTCCGCACTCGACGCACTTCAGCGTCGACGAGGCGATCGCCGCCGTCGGACGCATGCGCGCCGATCGCGCGTACTTCACGCACGTCTGCCACGATCTCGGGCACGCCGCGACCAACGCGCAACTCCCGGCCGGTATGGAGTTGGCTTATGATGGGCTCGTTCTGGAGATTGCGTGATCCGCACGAGCCCGCAGACCGTTCCGCGCTGACCGCCGCCGCATGGACGTCATTCATTTCCCGGAGGACGCGCGGCCGCCGCGGTGGTCGCAGCCGGTCCTCGCGCTCGGCAACTTCGACGGCGTCCATCGCGGCCATCGCAAGATCCTCGAGCGCGTGTGCCGCGTCGCCGGCGAGCGCGGCGGCACCTCCGTCGTCATGACCTTCGATCCCCATCCGCCGCGCGTCGTGCGCCCCGACAAGGCGCCGCCGCTGCTGATGACGAAGGAGCAGAAGCTCGAGGCGATTGCCGACGCCGGCGTGCAGGGCGCGGCGATTGTGCGCTTCACGCCGGAGCTGTCGCGCCTGGATCCGGAGACGTTCGTCCGCTCCGTGCTCGTCGACTGGCTGCACGTGTCGGAAGTGTGGGTCGGCGCCAACTTCCTCTTCGGCCACGATCGATCCGGCAACTTCTCGCTGCTGCGTGTCCTCGGCGGCCGCTACGGCTTCAAGGCGGAAAAGATCGATCCGGTGCGCTACAAGGACTTCGTCGTCAGCAGCACGCGCGTGCGGCGGCTGGTGAGCGAAGGGCGCGTCGACGAGGCGGGCGCGCTGCTCGGCCATCAGTACGCGATCGACGGCATCGTGATGCACGGCGACGAGCGCGGCCGCACGCTCGGCTTCCCGACGGCGAATCTGTGCACCGAGAACGAGCTGCTGCCGCCGCACGGCGTCTACGCGACGACGGCGCGCGTCGGCAGCATCGTGCATCCGTCGGTGACCAACGTCGGCACGCGTCCCACCGTCGATCGCTCCGGCCGCACGGTCGTCGAAACGCACATCTTCGATCTCGATCGCGACCTCTACGGCCAGCCGCTGCGCGTCGGCTTCGTCCAGCGCCTGCGCGACGAGCGCGCGTTCGAATCGCTCGACGCGTTGCGCGCGCAGATCGACGGCGACTGCCGCCGCGCCCGCGTGCTGTTCGCGCGCCTTTCACTGTAGAATTCCGTCGTTGCCGGACCACGATTTCGTCTTCGCCCTCGATATGGCCGACGATGCGGACAGCGGCCGCATGCTCGGGGAGCTGTGCACGGCGGTGCTCGGCCACGTCGGCTACGCCGCGCCGGCCATTACGGAGCTGACGCGCGAGCTCTGCTCGGCTGTGGCCACCGGCGGCGGCAACGGCCGGCGCCGCTTCGACATCCGCTTCGTCGCGCAGAGCGGCTCGCTCCAGATCATCGTCGCGCGCCCCGGCGCCGCCCACTGGCGCACGTCGCGCCCGCTGCCCGTTTCGTGACCCGGATGCGCCTCTACAACACGCTGACGCGGACCGAGGAGCCGTTCGCGCCGTCGA
>QHWK01000071.1 GCA_003223775.1 Acidobacteriota bacterium | reverse complement strand
CAGTCCTTGACGCTGTCGGTGATGATGCGCAGCGCGATGAAGTCGTAGACCTGCTCGAGCTCGATCTTCTGCTTCTTCAGCTTCTGGCTGATGCTCCACAGGCGCTTGATGCGCCCGTCGATTTCGGTCACCGGCACCTGCGCCTCGGTGAGCTTGGCGCCGATCGTCTTCTTGAGGTCGCCGATCAACCCTTCGGTCGCGCGCCGCTTCGCGTCCACTCGCGCGCGCAGCGCCTCGTACGCCTGCGGCTCCAGATAGCGGAACGACAGCTCCTCGAGCTCGTTCTTCACCTTGCTCATCCCGAGGCGATTCGCGATCGGCGCGTAGATGTCGCGCGTCTCCTGCGCGATCGTGATCCGCCGCTCCTCGGGGAGGTGGTGGAGCGTCCGCATGTTGTGCAGGCGGTCGGCGAGCTTGACGAGGATCACGCGGATGTCGTCGACCATCGCGAGCAGCATCTTGCGGAAGTTCTCCGCCTGCCGCTCCTCGCTCGACGAGAACGGGATCGCGCTGATCTTCGTCACGCCCTCGACGACATGCGCGACCTCGGGGCCGAAGAGCTCCTGGATGCGCTCGATCGTCGTCAGCGTGTCCTCGACGACGTCGTGGAGGAGGCCGGCGGCGATGGCGACGGCGTCGAGCTTCATGTCCGCGAGGAAGTCGGCCACGGCGAGCGGATGAATCAGGTACGGCTCGCCCGAGTGGCGCACCTGCCCCCGGTGCTCGAAGGCGGAAAACACGTAGGCTCGCCTGAGCAGCTCGACGTCGGCGTCCGGGCTGTAGGCCCGGACTTTTTCGAGGAGATCCTCGAAGCGAATCATGGGTGTTGGTGTCTAAGCCAAGTGTAAGCCGCGCCTTGACGTACGTTTTTTTGCTTCACTATACTGGCCCGGTTTCAGCGCGGCAATTTTCTAGAGGGGTTAAGGGGGCGCTCAATGCGTGCTTTGTCCGGGGCATCGCTACTGGTCGGCGCGATGCTGGCCTTCGGTTCGGTCGCGTCAATCGGCTGCGCGAAGGTTGGCGAAATCAAGGCCAAAAAGGCGTTCAAGTCCGCCAACCAGGCGTACCAGGCGCAGGACTACAAGAAGGCCGCGGCGCTCTACGAAGAGACGGTCGAGGCCGACCCTGGCCTCGCGCAGGCGTACTTCTACCTCGGAAACAGCTACGATAACCTGTACAAGCCGAGCAAGAAGGGCGAGCCGGAGAACGACGCGCTCCTGACCAAGGCCGTCGACAACTATCAGAAGGCCTCCGAGAAGCTCGCCTCCTCGACCGACCCGGCGAACAAGAAGCTCGGCACCCTCTCGCTGCAGTACCTCGTCGCGTCGTACGGCCTCGACAAGCTGAACGATCCGGCGAAGGCGGAGCCGGTCGTGCAGAAGATGATTCAGCTCGAGCCCGGCGAACCGGCCAACTACTTCGCGCTCGCGAAAATCTACGAAGACGCCGGCGCGTACGAAGAGGCCGAGAAAGTGCTCCAGATGGCGAAGGAAGCCAAACCGAGCGATCCCACCGTCTACATGACGCTCGCCGGCTACTACAACCGCCAGGGACGCTTCGACAAGACGATCGAGGCGCTCGAGGAGCGCGCGCAGAAAGAGCCGAACAACCCCGAAGCGTTCTATACGATCGCGACCTACTACTGGGACGAAGCGTATCGCGACTTCAAGCTGAAGGAAAACGAGAAACGCGAATACGTCGGCAAGGGCGTCGAGGCCGTCGATCACGCGCTGCAGATCAAGCCGGACTATACCGAAGCGCTCGTCTACAAGAATCTCCTGCTGCGGCTCCAGGCGAACCTGGAGAAGGATCCCGCCAAGCAGCAGCAGCTGCTCAAGGAAGCCGATCGGCTGCGCGACAAGGCGCAAGAGCTGCGCAAGCAGAAGGTCGCCGGCGTCAGCTAATCGTCGTCTGCTACGAGAGATTGGATCGAAGGCCGCCGGAGGCTCCGGCGGCCTTTTTTGTATCCAATGCGTTACACCCCCACGGTACAATTGCGCGTTCCCCTTCGCACTCACGCTTCCACAACTGCTGGAGTTTGCAATGAGCCAATTGAGGTTTGCACGAGCGATCGCTCTTGCGGCCTGCTGCGTCGTCGCGCTGTCGGCCGGCGCGTACGCCCAGGGCGTCACGACCGCGTCGATCACCGGCGTCGTCAAGGATGCGTCCGGCGGCGTGATCCCGGGCGCGTCCATTAGCGCCGTGCATCAGCCGTCGGGCACGTCGTACGAGGCGGTCACGCAGGCGGACGGCCGTTTCACCGTTCCGGGCATGCGCGTCGGCGGCCCATATACGGTCACGGCCCAGCTGAGCGGGTTCACGACCGAGGTCAAGAACAACATCACGCTGTCGCTCGGCGTGGCGCAGGACATCGAGTTCGCGCTGAAGATCGCGACCGTCGCCGAGACGATCACGGTCGTCGGCTCGAGCGACCCGGTGTTCAGCACGTCGCACACCGGCGCGGCGACCGCCGTCATGCGCGAGGATCTCGCGACGCTGCCGACGATCTCGGGCCGCATCACCGACATCACGCGGCTGACGCCGCAATACGGCGGATCGGGCACGTTCGCCGGCCAGGACAACCGCGCCAACAACATGACGGTTGACGGCTCCTACTTCAACAACTCGTTCGGTCTCGGCGTCACCACCGGCGGCATCGGCGACCGCACCGGCGTCGCGCCGATCTCGCTCGAGGCGATCGAGCAGGTGCAGGTGAACGTCGCGCCGTACGACGTGCGGCAGGGGAACTTCGTCGGCGCCGGCGTCAACACCGTCACGCGCAGCGGGACCAACTCGTTCACGGCGTCGGCGTACTACCGCACACGCGACCAGTCGTTCGTCGGCACCGACGCGGCCGGGCAGACGGTCAATCCGGGTACCTTCACCACCCACACGACCGGCGTGTGGGCCGGCGGGCCGATCGTCAAGAACCGCCTGTTCGCGTTCGGCCTGTACGAGAAGCAGGAGGATTCGCGCCCGCTCACGACGTTTCAATCCAATCCGGGCGGCGCGACGGTCGGCGGCAACACCACGCGTGTGCTGACGTCGGACCTGAGCGCCCTGAGCAACTTTCTGTCGACCAACATCCACTACGACACGGGCCCGTTCGACAACATTTCGAAGGTGACGCCGGGCAAGCCGTGGATGGTGAAGGGCGACTACAACGTCAACAGCGCGAACAAGGTCACGTTCCGCTACAACCAGCTCGACTCGAGCAGCGACGTGCCGCAGTCGGGATCGTCCTCGCTCGGCACGTCGCGCCAGACCAACACGACGCAGTTCCTCACCTTCTCCAACTCGAACTACCAGATCCTGGAGAACCTGCGTTCGGGCATCGGCGAGTGGAACTCGGTGTTCGGCAGCAACATGACGAACAACCTGCTCGTCGGCATGACGCATCAGGACGAGAGCCGCGGCGACAAGGGCCAGGTGCCGGCCTTCCCGTTCGTCGTCATCGGCGACGGCACCGGCGGCGCGTACACGTCGTTCGGCAACGAGCCGTTCACGCCGTTCAATCTGCTCCGCTACAACACGTTCCAGCTGCAGGACAGCGTGACGAAGTTCGCGAAGAACCACTCGATCACCTTCGGCGGCAACGTCGAGAAGTTCCACTCCGACAACTCGTTCTACTTCGGCATCCAGAGCGCGTACTCCTACAACACGCTCGCCGACTTCTACGCGGACGCGAACGGCTTCCTCGCGAACCCGAACCGCACGGTGGCGGCCGCGCCGAACCGCTTCCAGGTGAAGTACCTGCTGCAGCCCGGGCAGACGACGCCTCCGATGCAGCCGCTCGACGTGATCTACGCGGGCGGCTACGTACAGGACGAGTGGCGGCCGAAAGGGAACCTCACGCTGACCGCGGGCATTCGCGTCGACGTGCCGAAGTTCGGCAACACGGCGTTCGACAACCCGGTCGCCGACACGCTGACGTTCCGCGATCAGGACGGATCGCCCGTCAAGTACAACACCGGGGCGCTTCCGGATCCGGTGGCGTACTGGTCGCCGCGCGTCGGCTTCAACTACGACGCGACCAACGATCAGAAGACGCAGCTGCGCGGCGGCACCGGCCTCTTCAGCGGCAAGCCGCCCTACGTCTGGATCTCGAACCAGATCGGCAACACGGGCGTGCTGTACGGATTCCTCGATTCGGGCACGTTCGTCAACACGTATGCGTTCAACCCGAACCCGGATCGCTACAAGCCGGCGCCGACGGGCGGCACGGCGGCGAGCTACGAGCTCGACGTGACGGACAACGGCTTCCGCTTCCCGCAGACGTGGCGATCGAACATCGGCGTCGATCGCAAGCTGCCGTGGGGCCTCATCGGCACGCTCGACTACATCTACAACCGCGATCTGAACGCGCCGGTCTACGTCAACGCGAACCTGCCCGCGGCCGACACGGCGTACACCGGCGTCGACAATCGCCCCCGGTGGGCGCCGATTCCGGGCGTTCCGGCGTGCGTGACCGCGCTCGGCGCGGAGAACGGCCCGTGCGTCACGAGGATCAACAACCTGCCGGGCAAGAACATCACCGCCGCGTACGTCATCAAGGACCAGGATCAGAACCGCTCGTGGAACATCTCGGGCGCCGTGACCAAGCCGATGAGCAAGGGGCTGACCTTCAAGGGCGGCTTCAATTACGGCGTGTCGCGCAGCCTGGTCGAGCCGTCGTCGACGGCCGGCAGCTCATGGGGATCGGCGAACCCGATCACGTTCGACCCGAACAACCCGGCGCTCGCGTACTCGACGAACTCACCGGGCAAGCGCGTCTTCCTCGCCGGGACGTACTCGCATCAGTACTTCGGCTGGGGCGCGACGGCGATCTCGGCGTTCTACGACGGCCACACCAACGGCAACACGAGCTATGTGTTCTCGGGCGACGCGAACGGCGACACCGTCGCCGGCAACGATCTGATCTACATTCCGCGCGACACGTCGGAGATGAACTTCAAGCCGCTGACGGTGGCCGGCCGGACCTTCAGTCCTGCCGATCAGGCCGCGGCGTTCGAGCAGCTCATTCAGAACGACAGCTACCTCAGCGCGCATCGCGGGCAGTACGCCGAGCGCAACGCGGTGTTCCTGCCAGTCGTCAATCGCCTCGACCTGAGCCTGACACAGGACGTCTTCGCCAGCGTTCGCGGCCGGCGGCACTCCGGGCAGATCCGCCTCGACATCACGAACTTCGGGAACCTGCTGAATCATGATTGGGGCGTGGGCCAGCGCCTCGTGAACAATCAGATCCTGACGAGCCCGAGCGCCGACGCGCAGGGACGGCTCACCTACAACCTGCAGTCGGCGAACGGCCAGCTGATCACGTCGCCGCTGCAGACGTCGGCGACGATCGCGTCGATCATCAGCCAGCCGTCGGACGTCTACATCATGATGCTGAGCTTCCGCTACACGTTCCAGTAGGGCCCGGGGCTGGCGCGCGGACGTCGCACGCCAGCCGTCTTCTGTTTCGCGCAGGGGACCCTTTCACGGTCGCCTCCCGGCGAGGCTGAAAGCCTCGCCCTACACGGCGCTGTTTCGCGCTCTTATTTTCCGAGCGACAGCAGATTCGCGAGCAATCGGTACGCGCCAGGCACGCCGTACGGCAGCTGACGATGGAACGCGTACGCGAAGTACGTGTAGTGGCCGTTGCCGTAATCCGCGGTCAGCCAGCCGCCGCGCTGCGGCGACTGGTTCACGTCGTGCGTCTCGATCATCGGCGTGTACGCCGCGTCCCACTCGGACCAGAACTTCGAGCCGCGCTGCTCGATCCATCCGTCGAAATCCTTCGGCGTGATCCGGTTCGGCGCGTTGAACGCGCGGTGCGAAGGCGCGAGGATCGTGACGCGTGAGTCCTCCTCAGACACTTCCTCGGCGCGCGCGGTGAGGACGCCCGGATACGGCGCGAACTCGTTCGGCACGAGCTCCTGCGTGTTGTACAGGACGATGAGGTTGCCGCCGTCCTTCACGTAGTCGAGGAGCCGGCGGTTGTAGGTTTTGAGATCCGCGCGGACGGCGTACGCACGCGTGCCGGTGACGATCGCGTCGTACTGCCGCAGGTCGCCGCGCGCGAGGTCGGCCTCGGCGAGGAGCATCACCGCCGCGCCGAGCTGCACGATGCCGGCTGGCACTTCATCGCCGATTCCCATGACGTAGCCGACCTTCAGGTTCGGCGCGACAGCGACGTCGACGCCGCGTACCGACGTGCGCGCCGGGTGGTAGAGGTATCGCGTCTCGAGATCGCGATGCTCCATGGCGTCGTAGCCTTCGGCGTACTCGCGTCCGTCGAGCGTCGCGACGGCGTCGATGCGGTACTCCTGCGCGCCGATGGACGGCGCGCTGACCGCAAACGTGAACGTCGCGCGCTCGCCGGCGCGCGAGAAGGCGAACGGCGCCCTGTCCGGCGACGAGGTCCAGCCGGCTGGAAGCCGCAGCGCGACGCTGCCACGAGCGCCGACTGCGTTCGCCGCCGGCGCCACGTTGTTGACGATCTCGACGCGCACGTCCAGGGGCTTGTCGCGCGACGCCAGCGGCACGATTGCCGTCTGCGGCGCGACGTTGACCACGAGCGCGGGCACCACGGCGAGCTCGTGCTCCACGGTGCCGTACGGCAGCTGGGGCTGACGACGTACGACGGGCGTGCGAACACGAACCGGGACGCCGTCGACGACGTAGTCGGCCGTCGCGATGAAAGGCGGCGGCGCCCACGGTGCACGAGCCGCGGTCGTGGCCGTGTACTGCGAGTCGGCGAGCGATGCGCGCGAAAAATATGGGCGCGTGAGCGCGGCGCCGGCTGTCAGCGTCACAGTGCGTCGCACGGTGCGATGCGGCAGCAGCGGGGCGGCATCCGCAGGTCCGCCGGCGTCGTTGACCGCGAGGCGCACGCCGGAGATCGGCATCGATCCGCGGTTGGTCAGCTGCAGCCCGACGTCGAACACCTGACCCGGGACGACGGGCAGCGCCGGGGCCGCGATCGCGGTGAATTCGATGCCAAGCGCGCCGTGGATCGCATCTTCGAACTGCGCCTCCTTCAGAAGGAGCTCTCGATCCACCTCCCTGTCGGATAGTGCGTGCCGCGCCCGACGGAGAGCCGCGAGGCCGCGTGCGAGCGCCGGCACCGACGCCGACGGCTCGCGCATGCTGAACGCTGCGACGGCGGCATCGATCTCGCGCTGGACGGCGCCGAGCAGGCGCTCTGCGTCCGGCGGAGCCGGATGATTGAGCGCGGTGTACAACCCGCTGAGCCGCGTATCGATCCCATCGAAGAACGACGTCTCTTTGTCGGGAGCACTCACGCGCGACGCCAATCGCTTGTAGTACGTGTAGCTCGGGCCGGCGACGCGTTCGACCTGCCCTCCGTTCTGCGATCGCTGGAACGCGAGGCCGAGCCGCGCGAAGTTCGCGTACGAGTCGCCGAGCCACGGGCTGTACTCGCCCGCGTCCACGCGCAGCGTCCACTCTTCGTTCTCGCGTACGCCGCCCATGTACAGCTTCAGCGGCTGCCAGGGCGTGACGCCGTCGCGGAGCTGATCGGGGAACGCCGATGGATCGCCGGCGATCCGATACGCTTCCTGCGTCAGCAGTCCCGCCGCCTGATGATTGCCGTGGCCGTCGCGCTCGTTCCCCTGAAACCGCGAGATCAACACGAACGGCCGGTCCCTGCGGATGATGCGCACGATGTCGCGCAGCACGTTCTCGCGCCCCCACTTCTCGAGCGCCTCGTCGAGGCGCTTCGAGAAGCCATAGTCGATCGCGGTCGTGAAGTACTGGGTGTCGACGCCGTAGTACCGATCCGCAGCGAGCAGTTCCTCGGTCCGAATCAGCCCGACGGCGTCGAACAATTCCGGACCGATCGCGTTGTCGCCCGACTCGCCGCGCGTGAGCGTCAGCATCGACACGCGCGCGCCGCGGCCGCGGCCGAGCAACGCCAGCACGCCGCCGTGCTCGTCGTCGGGGTGCGCGGTCGTGTGCATCACGCTCGCCGTCGTCTGGAGCTTCAGGAGTTTCTGCCAGACGCCGGGCGCTCCCGCGTCCTGCGGCAGCGGCTCAGGCGCCGCGCAGAGGACCGCGCCGGCGAGCGCGCAGGCGATCGGCGGAAGGAGGCGCCGCATGGACGCGGATTATACTGGCCCGGCCCTTCCCTCACACGATGCGCATCGAGCTGCTCACGGTCGGCGAAGCGTTTCAGGATCTGATCTTCATGTCGCTTCCGCACCTGCCGCGTCTCGGCGAGGAGCTGCGCACGGCGCACTTCGCCGCGACGATCGGCGGCGGCGCCGTGATCACGGCGATCGCGGCCGCGCGGCTCGGCATGCGCAGCGCGATCGTGAGCGCGCTCAGCGACGAGGCGGCGCGCGCGCTGCGCAGCGACCGCGTCGCCGTCGTCAACGTCAAGCGTCCCCGCGAGGCGCACGCGATCACGGTTGCGCTGTCGACCGCCGCCGACCGAAGCTTCGTCACCTTCAACGGCGTCAACGCTCGCCTGCAGGCGCGCCTGCCGGCGGCCATCGCGCGCCGCCGCGCGGCGCACGTGCACTTCGCCTTCTCGCCGGCCGACTGCGCGAGATGGACGGCGATCGTCGAACGCCTTCGCGCGCGCGGCACGACCACGTCGTGGGACTTCGGGTGGGATCCGTCCCTGCCCGCGCGCGATGGCTTCTGGAGGCCGCGGCTCGCAACGCCGTGATCAAGCTCGGCGCGCGCGGCAGCCGATGGGTCGCGGCGGGAACCGGCGTCCGCGCCGCCGCGCCGCGCGTTCGCCCTGTGGACACGACCGGCGCCGGCGACGCGTTCAACGGCGGCTTCCTCTACGGCCTGCTGCGCGGGCGCACGCGCCGCGACTGCCTGCGGATCGGCAACTTTGTCGGCGCGCGATCGACGCTCGCCGCCGGCGGCGTCGCGTCGCTGCCGCGCCGACGCGAGCTGCCGTCGTGAAGATCGCCGTCGTCGGCGGCGGCGGCGTCCGCACGCCGCTGCTGGTCGCCGGGCTCACCGCGTCGGATCTGCCGATCGACGAGATCGCGCTGTACGACATCGACCAGCCGCGCCTCCGCGTCATCGGCGCCGTGGCGGCGAAGATGGCCGCGCGAGGACGCGTCGCGCCGTGCGCGTCGCTCGACGCGTGCCTCTCCGGCGCCGACTTCGTCTTCACCAGCATCCGGGTCGGAGGCATCGAGCGCCGCGTGCGCGACGAGGCGGCCGCGCAGCGCCACGGCATCGCGGGGCAGGAAACCGTCGGCCCGGCCGGGTTTGCGATGGCGGCGCGCACGATTCCGGAGATGGTGCGCTACGCGCGGCAGATCGCGCGGGCGGCGCCGCGCGCGTGGATTGTCAATTTTACGAACCCGGTCGGCATGGTCACCGAGGCGATGCGATCCGAGACGGATCGCGCGATCGGCATCTGCGACACGCCGACGGAGCTCTTCGAGCGCACCGCGCACGCGCTCGGCCTGCGGCCGGATCGCTGCTACTTCGATTACTTCGGCCTCAACCATCTGGGCTGGGTGCGCGAGGTGTACGCCGACGGCGCGCCGCAGCTCGACCGCCTCTGGCGCGCGCCGGAGCGCCTGCGCGCGATCTACAAGGCGCCGCTCTTCGACGCCGACGCGCTCGGCGAGCTGAAGCTGCTGCCGACGGAGTACGTCTACTACTACGACCGGCGTACGACGAATATCTGCGCGCGCGCGACGAGAGCTACATGCGGCTGGAGACCATCACGAAGGTCACGAAGACCACGAAGATCACGAAGAAGACCACGGATCTCACGGGTTACGACAAGATCGCGCTCGCCGTCGTCCGCGCGATTCACTTCGACACCAATGCGATTCTGCCGCTCAGCGTCGTGAACCGCGGCACGCTGCCGGACCTCCACGACGGCGACATCGTCGAGGTGCCGTGCGTGGTGAACGCGAACGGCGCACAGCCGATTCATGTGGGCCGCATCCCCGATCGCGTCCGGCCGCTGCTGCAGCAGGTGAAGGAATACGAGCGGCTCACCGTCGGTGCCGCGCGCGCGCGGTCGCTCGACGCCGCGCGAGCCGCGCTCGCGGCAAGTCCGCTCGTGCGCGGGCGGGACGCGGCGGCGCGCCTGATCGACGATCTCATGCCGCTATGGTGACCGCGGCGCTCGATCGCGGGATGGGCCTGCTCCAGGCGACCGCGACGAACATCATCGGCATGGTCGGCGTCGGCCCGTTCCTCACGATCCCGTTCATGGTCGCAGCCATGGGCGGTCCCGACGTCGTCTACGCGTGGGCCTTCGGCGCGCTGCTCGCGTTGTGCGACGGCCTCGTCTACGCGGAGCTCGGCGCGGCGCTGCCGGGCAGCGGCGGTCCGTACGTCTATCTGCGCGAAGCGTACCGGCCGTTCGGCCTCGGCCGGCTGATGGCGTTCGTCTTCATCTTCCAGATCGTCCTGGTCGCGCCGCTCGCGATTGCCGGCGGCGCCGTCGGCTTCGCCGATTATCTCGGCTTCTACTGGACGACGATGTCGCCGCTCGAGCACAACCTGGTCGCGGCGGCGGTCTGCGCGGCGGTGACGGCGCTGCTCTACCGCGACATCCGCGCGATCGGCCGCCTCGCGGTCGTCATGCTCGTCGTCGCGATCGGGACGATCGCGTGGGTGATCGGCGCGGGCCTCGCCAGCGCCTCATGGCCGCAGGCATTCGCGCTCGCGCCGCCGGCGCGCCGCGTCGACGGCGGGCTGCTGCGCGCGATCGGCGCCGCGGGTCTGCTCGCGATGTACAACTACGGCGGCTACAACAACGTGTGCAACATCGGCGAGGAGATCCGGTCGCCGGAGAGGACCGTGCCGCGCGCGATCGTGCTGTCGATCGTCGTCGTCGTCGTGCTGTACGTGGCGATGAGCACGGTAATGCTCGCCGTGATTCCCTGGCAGGAGGCGCAGGACACGCGGACCGTCGCGTCGCTGTTCATCGCGCGGACGTTTGCCGATCCCGCGAGCGGGCGGATCGCCGCGAAGGCGATGACCGCGTTGATCCTCTTCATCACCGCCGCCTCGCTCTACGCCGTGGTCCTCGGGTACTCGCGGATCCCGTTCGCGGCCGCGCGGGACGGCGAGTTCTTCGAGGCGTTCGCGCGGGTGCACCCGACGAAGCACTTCCCGCACGTGTCGCTCCTGACGATCGGCGCCGTCACGCTGCCCTTCTGTTTCTTCACGCTGGGACAGCTCGTGAGCTGGCTGCTGCAGGTGCAGATCCTGCTGCAGTTCGTCTGGCAGTGCGCCGCCGTGATCCTGCTGCGCCGCTACCGCCCAGACGTCGCGAAGCCGTTCCGGATGTGGCTG
>QHWK01000619.1 GCA_003223775.1 Acidobacteriota bacterium | reverse complement strand
CAGCGGCGTGCTGCCCTGCGTCCACACGACCGCTGCTCCTCCGAGCATCACGCCGGCCACCAACGCCGCTGCGGCAACGAACTTCGGATTCATCGGGCCCTCCTCCAGGCGCACGTCGATGCGGTGATTTTAGAGCGCGTCGCCGGATTCCGGTAGCGCAGCCCTCAGAGATTCCGGTAGCGCAGCCCTTCACGGCTGCCCGATGGAGCGCAGCCCTCAGAGACTCCGGTAGCGCAGCCCTTCAGGGCTGCCCGCGGCGACGATCGCGCGCGGCGGGAGTATCGTATCCCGCATGCCGGCGGCGACGCGGCGCGAGTTTCTGGCGATGATGGCCGCGGCAGCGGCGCCGCTGCCGCAGATCGAGCGGTTCGCTCGAAACGGACCTGCGCAGCGGGTGATCGTGATCGGCGCGGGGCTCGCCGGACTCTGCGCGGCCTACGAGCTGCAGGCGCTGGGGCACACGGTCACGGTGCTCGAAGCGCAGATGCGGCCGGGCGGCCGCGTCCGGACGCTGCGCGAGCCGTTCGCGCCCGGCGTGTACGCGGAAGCGGGCGCGGAGCAGATTCCCGGCGCGCACGAGATCACGCAGCACTACGCGCGCGCGCTCGGGCTCGCCCTGCTGCCGAATCGAACCGCGGGCACGCGGCTGCTGTATTACGTCCGCGGCCAGCGCGTCGTCAGCGGCGACGCCGCCGTGTGGCCGTTCGAGCTGACCGACGCGGAGCGCGCGCTGGGGCTCTCCGGCCTCTTTCGCACGTACGTGGAGCCGGCGGTCGCCGACGCGCAGAAAGGATTTCCGCAGCAGATCGCGCGCGCGCTCGGCGAGCTCGATCGGCTCACGCCTGGCGCATGGCTGCGATCGCGCGGCGCATCGCCCGCGGCGGCGGAGTTGATCACGCTCGGGTTCGGCGTGGACTTCGGATCGGCCGCCTCGTTCGTCCTTCACGCGGTGAACTCGCGCGGCTCGGCGCAGAACTACCGCATCGAGGGAGGCAACGACCTGCTGCCGCGCGCGTTCGCCACCCGCGTCGACGTGCGCTACGGCGCGCCCGTCGCCGCCGCCCGGCAGGACGATCGCGGCGTGGAGGTGGTCGTGCGCGGCGGCGCGGGCGACGAGACGCTGCGGGCCGATCGTCTGATCTGCACGCTGCCGTGCCCGGCGATCGGATCGATCTTCGACGGCGCGCGGCTGTCGGCCGGCAAGCAGCGCGCCATTCGCGAGCAGCACTACTCGCGGACCGTCAAAGTGTTCCTGCAGACGCGCACGCGCTTCTGGCTGAAGGACGGCTGGAGCGGGTTCGCCGAGAGCGATCTGCCGATCGAACGGCTGACGCCGGATCCGGGCGTCGATCCCGGCGCGCGCGGCGCGCTGGCCGCCTATCCGATCGGCGCGTACACATCGACGCTGGAGCGCATGCGCGAGGAGGAGCGCGTCGCCGCGGCGCGCGAGCAGGCGGAGCGTATGTTCCCCGAGCTGCAGCACGAGTTCGAGGGCGGCGTCTCGCACTGCTGGGGACTCGATCCGTGGGAGCGCGGCTCGTTCGCGCTCCACACGCCGAACCAGATCGGCTTCCTCGACACGCTCGCGGCGCCGGCGGAACGCATTCACTTCGCCGGCGAGCACACGTCGCCGTGGACCGGCTGGATGCAGGGCGCGCTGGAATCGGCGCGGCGCGTCGTCGCTGAGATCAATCGCTGACGCGCCGAATTAAGAATTCGGAATTAAGAATTAAGAATTCGACGAATTCCAAATTCCAAATTTCTTTAATTCTTAATTGCACTACTCGGCCCTGAGCGCCGTCATCGGCGAGATCGACGAGGCGCGCGCGGCGGGGATGATGGCCGCGATGAAGGCGCACGCGGCGAGCGAGCCGGCGGCGGCGCCGAGCGCGATCGGATCCCAGAACGACACGCCGTAGAGCTGCGCCGCGATCAGGCGTCCGGCGCCGACGGCGAGCGGCACGCCGAGGACGAGGCCGACCGCCACGCGCTTGAACGCGCTGCGCAGCACGAGATCGACCACCTTGCCGCGATCGGCGCCGAGCGCCATGCGGATCCCGATTTCGTTGGTCCGCTGCGCGACCGTGTACGCCGTCATCCCGTAGAGGCCGACCGCGGCGAGCACGAGCGCGACGATCCCGAACAGCCCGGCGAGGCTCGCGACGGCCCGCTCCTGATCGAAGGAGAGCTCGACGCGCTGCTGCATCGTGCGAACGGACGTGAGCGTGAGATCCGGGTCGACTTCCGCGAGCGCGCGCGTGAGCACGGGCTCGAGCGCGCCGGGCGGCGCGTCGGTGACGAGCAGGAGGCCGCTCGCGAAGTGCGACGCGAACTCGAGCCGCTGCATCATCCGGTTCTTGTAGTCGACGTTCTGCGCGAGCGGGACGTAGAACATCGGCTGCGCCGGCCGCTGCAGCGCGAAGCCGGCGAACTTCGCGTCGCGCACGATGCCGACGATGCGGAACGTGCCGACGTTCTCGGGCAGATCGAGCCCGAAGTGCTGCCCGAGCGGATCCTCGTCGCTCTTGAAGAACCGCTTGACGAATGCCTCGTTCACGACCGCGACCGGCGCGGTGGTCTCGTTGTCGGCGGCGGTGAACATCCG
>QHWK01000674.1 GCA_003223775.1 Acidobacteriota bacterium | reverse complement strand
CTCGGCACGAGGACGACGTTCGCCGACCTCGGACAGACGCTCGCCGACGTGTTCGGCGTCAGCCGCCTCGCCAACGGCACGAGCTTCCTGAAGGAGATAACGAGCTGACGAACCTCCGACAGCAGCTCGAGCAGCGTGAGCGCGAGTGCCTTGCGCCGCAGGCGGCGCGGAGCGCCGAGTCGCGCGGCCGGCTCCGGCCGGAGCCCGAAGACGACGTCCGGCCCGCATTCCAGCGCGATCGCGATCGCATCATCCACTGCAAGGCATTCCGCCGCCTCAAACACAAGACGCAGGTGTTCTTCGCGCCGGCCGGCGATCACTACCGCACGCGCCTCACGCACACGCTCGAGGTGTCGCAGATCGCGCGGACGATCGCGAAGGTGCTGCGGCTGCACGAGGAGCTCACCGAAGCGATCGCGCTCGGCCACGATCTCGGCCACACGCCGTTCGGCCACGCCGGCGAGCGCGTGATCGACTCGCTCATGCCCGGCGGCTTCAACCACTACGAGCAGAGCCTCCGCATCGTCGATCGGCTCGAGAACAACGGCGAGGGCCTCAACCTGACGTGGGAGGTGCGCGACGGGATCGCGAAGCACTCGAAGGGGAAGTCGGGCGCGCCTGTCGGCGTCGCGCCGGAGCTGCGAGCGAGCACGATCGAAGGGCAGATCATGCGGGTCGCGGACCTGATTGCCTACGTCAACCACGACATCGACGACGCCACGCGCGCCGGGCTGCTTCGTCCCGAGGATCTGCCGCGCGATCTCGTCGACGCGCTCGGCGCCTCCTCCTCCGCGCGCATCGGCACGCTGGTGAAGGACGTCGTCACCGAAACGCTGGCGCGCGGGCTCACCGAGATCCGCATGAGCGAGGCGACGCTCCGCGCCGTCCTCGGTCTGCGCGCGTTTCTCTTCGAAGCGGTGTACGAGAACGCGACCGCGACGGCGGAGTTCAGAAAAGCCTCCGGCATCCTCACCGGCCTGTGGGAGAAGGTGCGCGAGAGCCCGAAGGAGTTCCTCGAGCAGCGCACCGTCGACGAGGAGGGGCTCGACGCGGCGACGCGCGACTTCATCGCCGGCATGACCGATCGCTACGCCGTGAGCCTCTTCGAGCAGCTCTTCATCCCGAAGCCGTGGACGGTGGACTGACGCCGCGCGGTGGGGTCCGCGTCAACGGCCGCGACTACCGGTGGCCGCGCGAAGGGCTCGTCGTCGTGTGCCTCGACGGCTCGTCGTTCGAGTACGTGCGCGAGGCGATCGACGCCGGCGTCGCGCCGTTTCTCGCGTCGCTCGTCGAGCGCGGCTTCCTGCGCACGGCGGAGGCGGCGATGCCGACGTTCACGAACCCGAACAACGTCTCGATCGTCACCGGCGTCCCGCCGGCGCGCCACGGCATCTGCGGCAACTTCTTCCTCGATCGCGCGAGCGGCCAGGCCGTGATGATGAACGACGCGCGCTTCCTGCGCGCCGAGACGATCCTCGCGGCGTTCTCGCGCGCCGGCGCGACAGTCGCCGCGATCACCGCCAAGGACAAGCTGCGCCATCTGCTCGGCGCTGGTCTCACCGGCCTCTGCGCGTCGGCCGAGCAGGAAGGGCAGGCGGTCTACAGCGCCGGGCTCAGCGAGCACGTGCTGCGGCGCGGCGTCGAGCTGGCGCGCACGGCGAAGCCGGACGTCATGTACCTGTCGACGAGCGACTTCGTCCAGCACGCTTATCCGCCTGGATCGCCGCAGGCGAACGCGTTCTACGCCGCCGTCGACGTCCACCTTGCCGCGCTCGACGCGACCGGCGCCGCGCTCGTCGTCACGGCCGATCACGGCATGCGGGCGAAAGCCGACGCGAGCGGCCGCGCGCGGATCGTCTTTCTGCAGACGCTGCTGGACGACGACTTCGGAGCCGAATCGGCGACGGTGATCCTGCCGATCACCGATCCTTACGTCGCGCACCACGGGTCGCTCGGCGCGTTCGCAACCGTCTACGTTCGATCTTCGGGCAGCGTGCCGGCGATGATCGCGCGGCTGACGGTCGAACGCGGCGTCGAGCAGGCGCTCGGCCGCGACGCGGCGTGCGAACGATTCGACCTGCCTCCCGACCGCACCGGCGACATCGTCGTGTGCGCGGATGGCGACACTCGGCCGCTCGAGCACGCCGTGAATGGCCGCCCGAAGAACTACGACGCGTTCTGGGTGGGATTGAACCTGCTCGCGCACGCGTGACACCAGCCTCGTCCCCTCGGCCCGGCTCTAGCCGCGATCTGCGCTCCCAAGGTATATTGGGAGGTTCATGCTTTCGCTGGACCTCAACAAGATCCGGACGGCCGAGGAGCGGTTCGAGCAGGTCTACGCTCCGGGGCAGCTGCCGGCCGAGGACGCCTTCCGCGTCGCGGCGCCGGTGTCGCTCGCGTTCGACATCTTCAAGGACAAGCAGCAGTTCCGGCTCGTCGGCCGGGTCCAGACGACGCTCGAGCTGCCGTGCAGCCGGTGCCTCGAGCCGTTCACGCTGCCGGTCGATCAGACGTTCGATCTGCGCTACCAGCCGCACGCGCACAACACCGGCGAAGGCGAGCGCGAGATCGAGGAGGACGATCTGACGACGGCGTTCTACGAGCACGATGAGATCGATCTGGGGCAGCTGATGCGCGAGCAGTTCTACCTCGCGCTGCCGATGAAGCCGCTGTGCGCGCCCGACTGCAAGGGCCTGTGTCCGGTCTGCGGAACGAACCTCAATCGCGGCTCGTGCGAGTGCAAGCGCGAGTGGGAGGATCCGCGGATGGCCGACTTGCGCGTGCTGAGCAAGAGCAGTTAGGAATCTGGTAGAGCGAGACCGCCATGCCGAATCCAAAACGCCGACACTCGAAGACGCGGACGGCCAAGCGCCGCACGCACGACGCGCTGAAGCCAGTGGGTCTCAGCGAGTGCCCCCACTGCCACGAGCCGAAGGCGCCGCATCACGTCTGCGCCAACTGCGGCTACTACCGCGGCCGCCAGGCGCGCGCCGTTGAAGAAGAGTAGCGAAGCCCGAATCCCTGATCCCCAATCCCCATGCTCTGGGTAGCCGTCGATGCGATGGGCGGCGACTTCGCGCCGCGCGTGCTCGTCGACGGCGCGCTCGCCGCGGCGCGCCACTTCGATCTCGGCGTCGTGCTCGTGGGCCGGCGCGACGCGATCGAGGGCGAGCTGGGGCGTCACCCGGATCTTGATCCGGAGCGCGTTCGCGTCGTCGACGCGCCGGATGCCGTCGCGATGGACGAAGCGCCGTCGGCGGCACTGCGGCGCAAGCCGGGCGCGTCGATTCGCGTGGCGGCCGATCTCGTCGCGCGCGGCGAGGCGGCGGCGCTCTTCAGCGCGGGGCACACCGGCGCCACCGTGATGGCGGCCTATGGAGCGTTCGGGATGCTCCCCGGCGTCGATCGTCCGGCGCTCGCGGCGACGGTGCCGACGCCGACCGGCCCCGCCATCCTGCTCGACGTCGGCGCCAGCGTCGAGTGCCGGCCGCAGCACCTGCTCAAGTTCGGTGTGATGGGCGACGTGTACGCGCGCGTCGCGCTCGGGCTCGACCGCCCGCGCGTCGGCCTGCTGTCGATCGGCGAGGAGGCGACCAAGGGCAACGAGCTCACGCGCGACGCGCACCGCCTGCTGAAAGCGTCGCCGCTCGATTTCGCCGGCAACGTCGAGGCGCGCGACGTCTACACCGGGCACGCCGACGTGATCGTCTGCGACGGGTTCACCGGCAACGTCGCGCTGAAAGTGAGCGAAGGCCTCGTGGACGTCGTCGAGCGGATGCTGCGCGACGAGCTGTCGAGCACGATCACGATGCGCGTCGGATCGCTCATCGCGCGGCGCGCGCTGCGGCACTTCCGCCGGCGCGTCGACTATTCCGAGACCGGCGGCGCGCCGCTGCTCGGCGTGGCCGGCGTCGCGATCGTCGGCCACGGGCGCTCGAGCGCGAAGGCGGTGCGCAACGCCGTCGCGATGGCGTACCGCTTCGCGAACCAGCGCGTCATCGAGCGCATCGCGCGCGAGATCGCCGCCACCGCGGTGCCGCATCAGTGATCGCGTTCATCTTTCCCGGGCAGGGCTCGCAGAAGGCCGGCATGGGGCGCGCGCTCGCCGAGGCGTATCCCGTCTGCCGCGACACGTTCGAGGAAGCGGACGCCGCGCTCGGCGAGCCGCTCTCGCGCCTCATCTTCCACGGCCCCGACGACCAGCTGACGCTCACGGAAAACGCGCAGCCGGCGATTCTGGCCGTCAGCACCGCGGCGGCGCGGCTGCTCGCGTCGCGCGGCATCGCGCCGTCCTTCGTCGCCGGCCACAGCCTCGGCGAGTACTCCGCGAACGTCGCGGCGGGCACCTTCTCGTTCGCCGACGCGCTGCGGCTCGTGCGCCGGCGCGGGCGCTACATGCAGGAGGCGGTGCCGGCCGGCGAGGGGGCGATGGCGGCGATTCTCGGCCTCGAGGCGGATCTGGTCGCGCAGGC
>QHWK01000673.1 GCA_003223775.1 Acidobacteriota bacterium | reverse complement strand
TCTGCAGCGTGCCGCCCCAGTCGGCGAGCAACACCATGGGCGGCAGCACGGCGACGAGGACGATCAGCGCCGCGAGCAGCACGGCGGTCTTCTGCCAGCGGCGGCGCCGTTCGACGGGGCGAGGCGCGCCGGTCGTCGAGGCCGCCCAGACGGTTGCCACGAGCGCGACGGCCAGCGCCAGCGCGATCGCCTCTGCGCGCAGATCGCTGAGGATGAGCGCCGTGAGGAGCGACCGACGGATGACGATCGCGCCCGCCACGACGGCACATGCGGCAACGGCGACTCGTTCGGCGGCTGCGCCGCGGCGCAGGCGCCTCGACGCGTGTCGGACGACGAGGATGACGAGCGCCCCCGCGGTGAAGCAGGCGACGTGCGCCGCAACGGAGATCGCCGCCGCCGTGCGGAACTCGAGCGGTCCGAGCGTGAACGCGGCGCCTCGTCCGGCGGCGGCCGCCGTATAGGCAACGCCGACGAGGAATCCGGCAACCGCCGCGCGCGCGACCGACGCGCCGTCGACGGACGCCGCAACGTCCTCGCTGCCGCGGTCCGCCCGCGCGACCGCGGCCGTCGCGCCGGCGAGCGCGACGTAGCGGATCCACGGCCGGAGCGCGGGCGCGGACGTGCGCGGGCGCGGCACGATCGCGGCGAGCGCCGCCGCGAGCAGCAGCGGGTGCAGCAGGATGAACATCGGCAGCCACGGAAGCTGCGGCACCTGGATGAAGTGGTAGTACGAGAACGGAATCGACGCGAGCAGGTAGTACGCCGCGATCGCGATCAGCGCAATCGCGGCCGCCGCAAACCTGGCCATGAACAGCATGATTACCGGAGGTTGTATTTCTTCACGTAGTAGCGGAACGACCGAAAGCTCATGCCGAGCAGCTCGGCGGCCTTCACCTGGACGCCGCCCGCGCGCTTGAGCGCCTCGGCGATGTAGCCGCGCTCGATCTCCTTGACGTGCGCCTCGAGGTCGAAGCCGGACTCGGGCAGCCCCTCGATCGGCGCCGTCGGCGCGCGCCCCGACTCGCCGCGGATGCCCGGCGGCAGGCTGTCGGGCAGAATCGCCGGCGTCGGCTCGAGCGCCACCGCGCGCTCCATCACGTTCTCGAGCTCGCGGATGTTCCCCGGCCACTCGTGGTGCACGAGCAGATCCATCGCTTCGTGGGAGATGCTCGTGATCTCCTTGTCCATCTGCTCGGCGTATGAGGTCCTCGCGGAAACGGCCCTCGGCGATCGCCTTCGCGAGATCCTGGTTCGTGGCGGCGATGACGCGGATGTCGGCCTGCAGCTCCTCGAGGCCGCCGAGGCGGCGGAAGCGGCGCTCCTGGAGCACGCGCAGCAGCTTCACCTGCATCACCGCGCTCATCTCGCCGATCTCGTCGAGGAACACCGTGCCGCGCTCGGCGACCTCGAGCAGCCCCTTCTTGTTCGTGTCGGCGCCGGTGAAGGCGCCGCGCATGTGGCCGAAGAGCTCGGACTCGAGCAGGTTCTCCGGCAGCGCGCCGCAGTTGAGCGACACCATCGGCTTGTCGCGGCGCAGCGAGTGGAAATGAATAGCCTGCGCGACGAGCCCCTTGCCGGTGCCCGATTCACCCGTGAGGAGGATCGTGCTGTTGGTGCGCGCGACCGTCTCGATCATCTTGAAGACGTCGACCATCGCCGCGCTGCGGCCGATGATGTTCGAGAACTCGTGCGAGAGGCCGAGCGTGCGCTTGAGCAGCAGGTTCTCCTGCCGCAGCTGCCGGTTCTCGATCTTCTCGCGCACCTTCATCTTGAGCAGGTCGATGTCGAACGGCTTGCTCAAGTAATCGCACGCGCCGAGGCGCATCGCTTCAACCGCGGTGTCGGTCGACGCGAACGCCGTGATCATGATCCCCAGAATGTCCTGATCGATTTTCTTCGCGGCGCGCAGCACGTCGACGCCGCTCAGGTCCGGCATCTTGATGTCGGAGATCAGCAGGTCCACCGGCTCGCGCTCGAGCAGCTCGATCGCGGTGCGGCGGTGCTCATGACGCGGCCACCGTCGTCCGCGCGGGCAGGCGCACCGACACGGTCGTCCCCGCGCCCGGCTGCGAGCTCACGTGAATCTCCCCGCTGTAGTCGGCGACGATCCGGTGCACGATGGCGAGGCCGAGGCCGCTGCCCTTCGCGAAGCTGCCGTGGAACGGCTGGAAGAGCGAGTCGAGCTCCTCGGCGGGAATGCCGATGCCTTCGTCGCGCACCGTCAGCACGACGCCGGCCGTGGACGGCTCGACAGCGCCGTTCAAGTACAGCTTCCCGCCCTCGGGCATCGCGCGCAGGCCGTTGGTGGCGAGGTTCCAGACGATCTGCTTGATTTGCCCTTCGTCGGCCTCGTACCACAACTCGCTCGCCGGCACGTCGACGAGGATCTCGTGGCCCTCGCGCAGCTCGGCGCTGTTGCGGAGCAGGAGCGCCGTGTCGTTGAGCGCGCGGCGCACGTCGAAGCGCGCGATCTGAAAGCGCTGCGGCCGCGCGTACGCGAGAAACGACCTGATCGTCGTGTTCAGGCGCTCCGATTCGCGGAGCACGATGTCCATGAGCTGTTCCTGCTCGGCGCTGAGCGGCAGCTCCTGCCGGAGGATCTGAATCGAGCCGGACATCGACGCGAGCGGGTTCCGGATCTCGTGCGCGATGCCGGCCGCCATCTCGCCGACGGCCGCCAGCCGCTGCTGGATCGCGACGTCGCGCTCGAGCTTCTTGATGTTCGTCACGTCCTGGAACGTGAAGAGCAGCCCGGCGCGGCCGCCGGGCGTCTCGAGGTGCGTCGCCGCGAGGCCGATCTCGAGCTCGCCGCGTCCGTCGGCGGCCCGAAAGCGGTATTCATACCGCCGCGCCCCTTTCGAGGTCAGCTCGGTCTGAATCGTCGCCATCACGGCCGGCGGCAGCTGCAGCACGTCGACGATCGGCCGGCCGACCGCCACGCGGAACGGCACGCCCGTGATCGCCTCGGCGCCGCGGTTGAACGTCAGGATCCGGTGCGAGCGATCGGTCGTCGCGAGGCCGCTCGGCAGGCTGTCGATCACGTGCTGGTTCAGCGCCTGCAGATCGGCGATCTCGCTCGACGCCTGCTCGAGCTGCACGCCGGCGGATCGCAGGCTGTCGGCGAGCGAGCCCGCGAGCAGCGCGACGGCGAAGAAGCCGAA
>QHWK01000672.1 GCA_003223775.1 Acidobacteriota bacterium | reverse complement strand
ACGCGCCATGGATGCCGCAGCTGATGGAGTTCGATCGCCACAACGGCGAGGAGGTGCTCGAGATCGGCGGCGGAATGGGCACCGATCTCGCGCAGTTCGCCCGGCACGGGGCGCGCGTCACCGATCTCGATCTGTCGGCGGCCCACCTCACGCTGGCGAAGGAGAATTTCCTCGTCCGGGGTTTGAAGGGACGGTTCATTCAGCACGATGCGGCATCGCTCGTGTTCGCGGATAACACGTTCGACCTGGTGTACAGCAGCGGCGTCCTGCATCACATGCCGAACAGCCAGCGTGTCGTGAGCGAGATCTTTCGGGTGCTGAAGCCGGGCGGGCGCGTCATCGCCGTGGTGTACGCCGAGGACTCGCTGTACTACTGGAGAAACCTGATGTGGAATATCGGCCTTCGCGAGGGCCAGCTGCGGCGGTACTCGATGGCCGAGCTGATGTCGCGCGCGGTCGAACGGTCGGGCGGCGCCGCCTCGCATCCGCTGGTGAAGGCCTACACGAGGAAGCGCCTCGCACAGCTCTTCGAGCGATTCGCCGACATCTCGATCGCTCAGCGGCAGATGGAGCCGAAACACGTGCCGCGCATGCTCCGCCTGATGCCTGGCGACCCCCTGAGCCGAGTGATGGGCTGGAACCTGATCATCAAAGCCAGAAAGGCCGCTCGCTGATGCTGCAGCGGCTCGCGCGTTTGTGGCGCCGGGCGTCAGTTGACCTCGCCGTCGATTCTGCCGCTGCGGCGAGCGAACCTCCCGCCACGCTCCAATCCGAGACTGGCGCGCGCGGCGTCGCCGTGCCGGAGTGGTGCCGGCGTCGCCGCGAGCAGGCGGTCCTTTATTCGACTCCAACTTCCGACCGCCTTGCGGCGCTGCGGGTGCGCGATGCCCGTCGCGTCGGCGCGACGATCGCAGCCGCCGAGCGTGTCCTCCGACACGAGTTCGATCTGCTCGGCAGCGGACCGTACGTGCCCGTTGATCCCGATCGCCCCGGCCGCGCGGCAGCCGGCGGCTACGTGCCGATCGACTGGTATCTCGATCCCGTACGCCGACTGCGATTCCCCCGCGGCGTGCCGCACAAGAAATGGAACCTGTTCGAGATGCGGCCCGGCAACGCGGACATCAAGTACCCGTGGGAGCTGGGGCGATGTCAGCACTGGGCCACGCTCGGGCAGGCATTCCTGCTCGCGAACGACGATCGCTTCGCCGTCGAAATCGCGCGCGAACTGGACGATTTCGTCGAGGCGAATCCGACCGGCATCGGCGTCAACTGGACCTGCACGATGGACGTCGGCCTTCGCGCCGTCAGCTGGGCCGAACTGGTGCGCGAAAGCGCGAGGCTCGCCGCGAGCGATGGCGCGTTCTGGAACAGGGCCTACACGGCGCTCTTCGACCACGGCGTCTTCATCCGAAGCAACCTCGAGAACACCTACGAGGTCACGAGCAACCACTTCCTCAGCAACCTGCTTGGGCTGCAGTTCCTCGGCGCGGTCTTCGCAGACCTGCCGCACGGAGCAGAATGGAACGCGTTCGCGCGCGCGGCGATCGAGCGCGAGATGGACGTGCAGGTGCTGTCCGACGGCGCCGACTACGAATCGTCCATTCCGTACCACCGCCTCGTCGCGGAGCTGTTTCTCGCCGCCGCTCGGCTTGCGGATCATCAGGGCGCGCCAATGTCGGCAGCCTACCGCGCGCGCGTCCGGGACATGGTTGCCTTTCTCGCCGCCGTCGCGCGGCCTGACGGGCTGATGCCGCAGGTCGGCGATGCTGACGATGGGCGGATCCACATCTTCGAGGGATACGCGTCGACCTCGCCGCAGGACGGCCGCCATCTGTTCGGGCCGGGCGGCGCCATGTTCGACGAGCCGGCGTGGCTGACGCGCGGTGGCGAGGCCGGCGCGTGGGAGGCGTTCTGGTGGGGCCTGGAATCGGCTCGTAGTGTCCGCCTTCAGGCGGACCAACGTCCGGCTGAAGCCGGGCACTACAGCGCTCGATTGTTTCCCCAGGCCGGTATCGCCGTCGCGCGCGGCGTGGGCGACAACTACCTGCTCGTCACGAACGGCATCGTCGGCACCAACGGCTTCGGGAACCACAAGCACAACGATCAGCTGTCGTTCGAATATCACCGCGGCGGCACGCCGCTCATTGTCGATCCGGGCAGCTACGTCTACACCTCCGATGCCGACGCGCGGAATCGCTATCGCGGCACCGCCTCGCACAACACGCTGTCGATCGACGGCGTCGAGCAGAACGACATGCGGCCGGACTGGCTCTTCAGGCTGTTCGACACCTCGAATGCTGAATCGGTGTCGTTCGTTGACGGGGCGGACGTTGTCGAGTACATCGGACGCCATCATGGATACGAGCGTCTGCCCGGGCCGGTCCTCCACACGCGGACGTTCCGATTTCTGAAATCGTCTGGCGACCTGGAAATCGTCGACCGGCTCGCCGGCCGCGGCCAACACCGCGTGCGGTGGCACTTTCATCTCGCGCCGGGCGTGTCGGCGAAACGATCGGGAGAAGGCACCATCGAGTTGAGCGCCGGCGGTCGTGCCTGGCGGCTCCGCCTGCCATCGGAGCTCGACATCGCCATCGGCCCTGCCGCGTACTCGCCGTCGTACGGCGTCGAAGTGCCGTGCCTCGCGATCGATGCGTCGGGGGCCGTGAACGTCGATCTCGACGGGGTCGATCGCGTCTGGGAGTTCAGCCTCGCGTCATGAGGATTCTCCGCGCGATCTCCGCCGCCGCTCGAAACATGGTCGCCACGATCTACCGGTATCGCCGCATGCTGGCGGCGATCACGCGCGTCGAGCTCGCGAAGCGTCATGCCGGGTCGGTCCTCGGCTTTGCGTGGGTCGTCCTGCAGCCCGCGCTCCTGCTGTCCGTGTACGTCTTCGTCTACATGGTCGTCCTGAGGATGCGGTTCGAAGGCTTCAGCCGGTTCGACTACGTGCTGTACGTCTTCTGCGGTCTGGTGCCGTACCTCGGATTCATGGAAGCGCTGACGACCGGCGGGCTGTCGGTGAAGCAGAACATGCATCTGGTGAAGAACGTGATGCTGCCGATCGAGCTGATTCCGATTCGCAGCGTTCTCGTCGGCATGGCGAGCCAGTTCGTCAGCATCGGCCTCGTGCTCCTGCTCGTCGCGGCCGATCGGTCGCTCACCTGGCACGTAGCGCTGCTGCCGCTCGTCGTCCTGCTGCAGGTGATGTGGCTGGCGGGGCTGACGTGGGTGCTGGCGAGCGTCACGGTCGCGCTGCCGGATATCACGTATTTCGTCAACCTGTTCGTCTTCCTGCTGATGTTCCTCTCGCCGATCGGCTACAGGCCGGACATGGTGCCGAAAGGCTTCGGCTGGATCATCTACTTGAACCCGATCTACTACATGACCGAGATGTTCCGCGGGACGATGCTGAACGGGCCGTCGCCGCGGGCGGCGGTCGCGATCATCTACGCGTTGATGTGTCTTGCCACGTTCGCGCTGGGCAGCGCGTTCTTCGAGCGTTTCCGCGGCGTTCTGACCGATTACGAATAGCGTGTACCTCTACATCGCGCCCGATCTTCAGCGGAGCGGTCTCTTCGACGCCGCGTCGCTGGCGTCGACGACCGAGCGCCATCGCGTCGACCTGCGTCCGCCGCCGCTGACGCCGATGGCCGATCAGCCATCCGCCGAAGTGTCGCGCTCGGCCGCGGACGGCGTCGTCTTCGAGCTGGCGTCGGGGCTTCCCTCTCGACAACATCTGGCTCTGATCGACCAGGCGCTGCGCGGCGGCCGCCGCGCGTGGCTCTTCTGGCCCGGCGAGGAGACAGTCGAATGCGTGGACGACGAGCGGCTCGACAGCCTCCGCCGGCACGCCAGCGCCGTCAAGTGGCTGCGCCGAATCTGCCTGCCGATTGACAACGCGATGACGCGGTTGGAGCGGGTGCCGACCGCGCTGCGGTGGATCTACCGAGGCGAGTTTC
>QHWK01000671.1 GCA_003223775.1 Acidobacteriota bacterium | reverse complement strand
AAGCTCGAGAGCACGTTGAGCAGCGTCGTCTTTCCGGCGCCGGTGCCGCCGCTGATGATCCCGTTCAGCCGCGCCCGCACGCAGTGCGAGAGGAAGTCGAGCATCGGCTTCGTCATCGCGCGCAGCGTGACGAGGTCGTCGGCCTTCAGCCGCTCGGCCGGGAACCGGCGAATCGAGAGCAGCGGGCCGTCCACGGCGAGCGGCGGAATGATCGCGTTGACGCGCGATCCGTCCGGCAGGCGCGCGTCCACCATCGGCGAGCTGTCGTCCACGCGGCGACCGACGGCGCTCACGATGCGATCGATGACGCGCATCAGGTGCCGGTCGTCCTGGAACGTCGTCTGAACGCGGTGCAGCGTGCCCCCGCGCTCGACGAACACGTGCTTGTGCGTGTTGACCAGGATGTCGCTCACCGCCGGGTCGCGCAAGAGCGGCTCGAGCGGCCCGAGGCCGAACACGTCGTCGATGAGCTCGGCGAAGAGCGTCTCGCGCTCGCCGAGGCTGAGCGGCGTGTTCTCTTCGGCGAGCAGCTCGGTCAGCAGCGTGCGGATCTCGCTCTCGGCGCGCGCGCGATCGACGTTCGAGAGCGCCTCGAGGTTCAGCCGGTTGAGCAGCTTGCGGTGGACATTGCCCTTCAGCTCGAGATACTGCTGCCGCACCGGTGGTTGAGGCCGGCCGGCGGGCGTCGGAGCGGGGACGGTCGCGACTTGTGACATGGGTCAGTTACCAGATGGAAGCCAGCCGCTCGAGGCCGGGGACACGCCGCTTCGGCGTCTGCGGCGACGTCGAGTCGGCGCTCGGGTCCAGAATCATGCGAGTGAAGCGATCGAACTGCGCGGCGATGTCCGACTGGCCCGCGAGCGCGAGCGGCACGCCCGAGTTGAGCGCGGTGGACACCGTCTTGTAGTCCGACGGGAACGTGTGGTGAATCGGGTGGCCGAGCGCCCCCTCGATCTGCTTCGGCGGAATCGGGAACGGCTCGGCGGCGCGATTGAGCAGGATGCGGACGCGCTCGCCGCACGCGCCGAGCTGGCGCACGCGATCGAGCAGCCGCTGCGCGTTGCGCACCGACGGCACGTCGGGGTTCGCGACGAGGAAGATCGTGTCGGCGGTGTAGAGCGCCGCGACCGTCACCGAATTGATCTGGCTGCCGGCGTCCACGATGATGTACTCGTACTGCCGCGCGAGCAGGCGGAACAGCTCCTCGATCGCGCTGCCGTCGGCGGCGCCGGGCCGATCGAACTGATCCGAGCCCGCGAGAATCTCCAGCCCCGACTTGTGCTTCACGACCAGCTCGCGCAGGAACTCGCGATCGAGGCGGTGCAGGTTGTCAATCGCGTCGAGCAGGCTGTAGCGCGGGCGGACGCCGAGGAACAGCGCGACTTCGCCCAGGCCCGGCTTCAGGTCGACGATCACCGTCGATCGCTTGCTCAGGCGCGCGACCTCCACGGCGGAGTTCACCGCCACGGTCGTCGTCCCGGCGCCGCCTTTGGCGCCGAAGAACACGAGCGTCGTCGCCGAGGCGCGCGCGCCGACGGCGGCTTCACGCCGCGCGGCCGTGCGCCGCACCGCACTGTGGAACGTCTCGTCGGCCGGCGGCCAGGTGAAGAACTCGTTCGCGCCGGCGCGCATCGACTGGAGGATCAGCTCCGGGTCGGCGTTCAGCGCGATCGCGAAGATGGCGGCGCCCGGCGCGCTTGCGCGCAGGCGCTCGATGTTGGGCATCGTCGACGACGCGTCGCCGCGCGTGTCGACGATGATGAGGTCGGGCGCCGTGCCGTCGCGGCCGACGCGGTCTTCGACCACGCTGACCGGAATCGCGCTCGCGCGCAGCATCCGGCCGATCTGCTTCTTGAACGCGTCGTCGTCGGAAACGATCAAACCTACGAGTTGTGCCATGACTATTGAACCAGCCGAACCACATGCGGGAACATGCCGACCGGCGCGGGGCCGGCGTTCGCGACGATGATGCCGCCGACCGGTATGATGCGACCGACTACATCGTTGCCGTGCATGTCCTCGAGGAAGAAGCCAATGAAGTTGACGATTTGAAGATCGAGCCCCTCCCTGGACGCAGTTGCAGCTCACGTTCCAGTGCGCATTCGGGTCGAGCGCGATGCGATCGGCCATGCCCTGCGACGTGGGGCCCACCATGTTGCCGGGCTCCGGCGTCATCTTGTCTCCGGGCGCGATGACGGCTGAATTGCAGCCGGCGATGTTGGCGCGGTAGTCGCTGGCGCCGCTGCTGCCCGGAAGGTCCCACGGGTTGTAGAAGCTCGCCGTGATCTTCGAGTTGTTGTCGGCCTTCAGAGTGACCTCGAGGCCGCGATCACGCTCGGCGTTGTAGCCCGTGTAGTCCGTATTCGGATCGGGAGTCGGCTTCAGCGGGACGTAGACGTCGCCGGGGTCGAACGTGTCGCTCGGATCCCACGGCGGGGTTCCTTTCTCCGTCCAGCGGTCGGGAATCGTGAACGGCATCACGCAGGTTTCGGCGTTCGCGGGCGTCGCTTCGGCCGTCGCGACGGCGGCGATGTCCGCCGTCGGCACGCCGAAGAAGCCGCCCATCAGCGTCGATACCGGGTTGCTGCGCTCGCTGGTGCGGAACACCTGCACCTGCACGCGCGTCGGCTGGCCGCTCGGGTCGTTGGGAAACGTCACGTCGGCGGGTGTCAACGAGACGATGCCGCCGGCGACGCGGTTCGTCGTGGCGGTGTTGATGGCGCTCTGCACCGCCGGCCCGCTGGCGGTTCGATTGTCGAAGTCGTTGTAGACGAGCGCGACCGCGCCGGCGAGCGCACCGGCGTCGGCCGCGTTCTGCGCCTGCGACCGCGAATTCATGAACATCCCGACGTCGATCGCGAGCGTCGTCGCCGAGAGCAGCGCCATGAAGGCGACGCTCACGAACACCAGCGACATCCCGCGTTCATCGCGCCTCAGGTGATGCAGATGTCCGCGCATGGCTCCCTCTACTCTTGTCCGTGTCCGATTACTGCTTCTGAACCTTGAGCGCGTCGACCTTGGCCTGCGCCTCTTTGGCCTTGGCCTCGGCTTCGTCGATCGCCTTCTGGCGGTTCTTCTGAATCTCCGCCATGCGCCTCGCCTCGACCGCGGCGACCTTCGCCTGCTCGCGATCCTTCTTCTCCTGCTCCTTCGCGAGCTGCCCCTGGCGCTCCTGCTCCGCCTTCTCCGCCTTCAGCCGCGCTTCGTCCTCACGCGCGAGCCGAACGGCCTCGACCTTCCTGCGCGCCTCGTCCTGCTCGCGCGCCTTCTCGAACGCCTTCTTCTCGGCGGCCGTCATCGGGCGCACAGGCTGCGCGGCGAGCGTCTTCGACGGCAGCGGCTGCTGCCCGGCGACGGCCGGAGCCGACGGCGTGCCCGGCGCGTCGACGCGCACAGGCGCCTTCGACGTCGGGTTCAGGTTCTGCATCGCGGCCGCAGCGCCCGCCGCGGTCGGGGCCGGCGTCTTCGTCTTCGCGTCGTCCGCGGCCGCCGTCTTCTTGCCGGTGACCGGATCCTTCACGCCCGTGCCCGGGTTGCTCAGCGCCGGACGCTCCGGCGTGAACGCCGGCGGCATCGGGTTGAGCGTCTTGTTGGCCGGCACCGTCGGCAGGAACGGCTCGGGCGTCCGCGGCAGCCGGTCGGTCACGCCCGCGGAGGTGCGGGTGAGAATGTGCGGCGTGATCATCACGACGAGCTCGGTCTGGTCTTTCTGCGCCGCCTTGCTCTTGAAGAGGAGGCCGAGGATCGGGATGTCGCCGATGCCCGGGATCTTCTGGAGCGTCGAGTTCATCGTGTTGTTCATCAGGCCGGCGATGGCGAACGTCTGCCCGTCGCTCAGCTCGAGCTCGGTCTCCGTGCGGCGCGTGCTGAGCGCGGGGATCCGGAATCCCTGCAGCGCGACGCCGTTGGCGAAGTCGAGCGTGCTCACTTCAGGCCTCACCTTCAGGTGCACGCGATCGCCGTTGATCACCGGCGTGAAGTTCAGACGGATGCCGAATTCCTTGTACTGCACGCTGATCGCCACGTTGCCGCCGGTGCCCTGCGCGATCGGAATCGGGATCTCGCCGCCGGCGAGGAAGCTCGCTTCCTTGCCGCTCTCGGCCACCAGGTTCGGCTCGGCGAGGCTCTGGAAGAGGCCGCGCGTCGACAGCGCCTTCACCATCGCGCCGATGTCGTACTTCTCGCTGAAGAGGAACAGGTTCAGGAAGTCGCTGAAGGTGAACTTGCCTTCCGCGCTGGTGACGTCGCTGCCGAAGTTGCCGTTGGCCTTCGACCACTTCAACTCGTCGAAGCCCGGCGCCGGAAACTGCTGCGTAGTCGTCCGCGCGAGCACGTTCTTGATCCCGAGAGGGCTCGTGAACAGCGACGTGCCGAGCTCGGTCAGCGCCGAGCGGCTCACTTCCGCGAACCGCACCTTCAG
>QHWK01000670.1 GCA_003223775.1 Acidobacteriota bacterium | reverse complement strand
CGTCGGTCACCGTGATCGGCCGCTCGGTGTTCTCGCGCAGCGTGAGACACGGGATCCCGAGCGCAGTCGATTCCTCCTGCAGTCCACCCGAATCGGTCAGGATGATCCGGGCGTGCGCCGTCAGGCTGAGGAAGTCGATGTAGCCGAGCGGCTCGGTCAGCAGCAGACCCGGCGGCAGTGCCACGCCGAACGAAGCGAGGCGCTGGCGCGTGCGCGGGTGCACGGGAAACACGATCGGCATCTCCTCGGCAATCGCCGCGATCGCGAGCAGGATCCGCCTGAACGTCTCCTCGGTGTCGACGTTCGACGGGCGGTGGAGCGTCAGCACGGCGTACGAACGCGCGGTGACGGGAATGCGATCGGCGACGCGATCGAGCGCCGCGGCCGGCAGATGCCGGAACAGCGAGTCGATCATGATGTTGCCGACAAGGTGAATCTTGGCCGGCGCCTCGCCCTCGGCGAGGAGGTTGTCGACCGCGTCCTGCGACGGCGCCAGCAGGACGTCCGACAGGCGGTCGGTCACGAGCCGGTTCACTTCCTCGGGCATCGTGCGATCCCGGCTGCGCAGCCCCGCCTCGACGTGGGCGACCGGGATGAGCAGCTTCGCGGCGACCAGCGACGCCGCCAGCGTGGAGTTGACGTCGCCGACGACCACGACGAGATCGGGACGCTCGGCATCACAGACCTTCTCGAACTCGGTCATGACCCGTGCGGTCTGCACGGCGTGCGACGCCGACCCGATCCCGAGGTCGTAGTCCGGCGTCGGCAGGCCGAGATCGCGGACGAAGGCGCGCGCCATCATGTCGTCGTAATGTTGCCCGGTGTTGACGAGCACCTGGCGGACGGGCAATCCCCGCAGCGCCTCCATGAGCGGCGCGATCTTCATGTAATTCGGCCGGGCGCCGATCACGTGGACGATCGTTTTCATCTGATGGACGCGATGTGCTGATACTGCGGCTGCGCGCGCCAGTCGAGCGGCAGTATCGCCGAAAGGAGCAGTGCGAACCGGCTGCCCCGGTCACCGACGTCCACCAGCGCGATGCGCGAACGGCATGCCGGCGACCGATCCGACAGATCGACGCCGATGAAACCCGAGTAGATCGGCTCGAAGACGCGAGCCGCACCGGAGGCAGGCAGCGTGACGGTGTGCGAGAAATCGATCTCGGGGTGCGCCGGATCGTAGCGGAACGTCACCGTCGTCCCCGGCCGGCACACCGGACCGTCGACCACGACCTCGAGAAATCTGGCGCGTTCGCGGCCGAGATCGGCAATCGTCTCGATCGCCGATCGACGCGACGCGTGGGGGTCGATCGGGACGCGAAGCTGTCCCGGCGCGACCTCGTCCACCTGGAGCGGCAAGACCGGCGCGGCGGCGTACGCGCCGAGCAGCGCGCCGGCGCGAGCCTGCTGATACGGCCGGAGCGCCGCGAGCGGCAGCACCAGCACGACGGCGGCCAGTGCCGCGAAAGCGGCCGTGCGGCGAAGACGCGCAGGCGTCACCATCGTCCTCAGCGTCGGACCATCCGACATGACCCGGCGCATGCCCCGATCGGCGAAGAACGCGATCATCGCCAGCGTGACGAACTCGAACGGGAAGTAGTGGCGCGGCAGAAACTGGATCGCGGGATGGCCGCAGAAGTACAGGATGACGAACAAGGCGAACAGCGCCAGCCGCAGGCTGTCCGCGCTGACGGTCAGCACGAACGCGACGGCAATCGCCGGCCCGAGGATCCGCGCAAATGCGATCCGCTGAAACGGCAGCTCCAGCACGTGCAGGACGGCGGCATACGCCCGCGTCACGATGTCGGCCGGAAAGGTCGCCAGGATGTGGCGGGCGTAGTCCCAGCTCGCGGCGTCGTATTCGCGCGAGCAGAACTCGATGTAACCAAGGTCCGGGCGGAAGCGCGTCGCGTAGGTCGACACGTTCGCCCACATGTACTCATCGTCGTACAGATGGCCCCAGCTGTACGCTCCGCCCGCGACGCCGAGCGGCTCGTTGAACGGCGTCGTCAGGCCGAGGAGGAACACATGCGGTTGACAGGTGCCCTTCGCGACCACGGTCGTGATGATTGGCCAGGCCGTCGAGAGAAATCCGACCGCCGCGAGCGCCGCCGCGGCCGCCTTGAGGCCGACGTTGCGGAGCACGCCGCCCGGCAGGAACAGCGCGAGCGCGACGAGAAAGGGCGGAATGTCGATGAGCAGGTCCGCGCGGAAACCGTAGCCGATCCCCATCACGACGCCGAAGCCGAGCGACAACAGCAGGACCGCGCGCGCGCGGCGGGTCCGCAGGACGAGCGCGCACAGAATCAGCACGAGGGCCACGGTGAACGGCGCCTTCGCGTAGTCGCGCAGGTTCGGCAGGTTGGCCAGCTGAATCGGCGAGACGCACAGCGCCGCGGCGCATACGAGCGAGGCGAGCCGCCCGGCCACCTGGCGAAAGAGCGCGTAGGCGAGGACGGTCGTCGCGCCATAAAAGAGGCCGAAGAGCGGCCCGAGCCCCGACCAGCTGATCCCGAGCAACCGCCAGGCGAGCCCGACGCTCGTCATCAAGTACCGCCACGGCCGCTGGTACAGGCCCTCGGTGCCGATGTGAACGTCGGGCGGCAGTTGATCGCACGAGAAGCGGTCGATCTCTTCGTGGAGAAACGCGCGAAGCGCCGGCGGCTGCGGCTGCGCGACCAGAAAGCCACGGCCGCACGCAACCATCACCGCCGGCTCGAAATACGACTGATAGAAGAA
>QHWK01000669.1 GCA_003223775.1 Acidobacteriota bacterium | reverse complement strand
CTTCAGCAGCTTCGCGAGGTGGACGCGGTTGCGCTCGCCGCCCGAGAGCGTCCCGACTCGTCGCTGCTGGCCCGCGCCCTTGAAGTTGAACCACGACACGTACGCGCGCGACGCGACCTTCTTCTTTCCGAGCTCGATCTCGTCGTTGCCGCCGGTGATCTCCTCGAATACCGTCTTGTTCGGATCGAGCGCCTCGCGGCTCTGATCGACGTAGCCGATCTGCACCGTCTCGCCGATCTTCAGCGTCCCCTCGTCCGGCTTCTCCTGCGCGGTGATCATCCGGAAGAGCGTCGTCTTGCCGGCGCCGTTCGGGCCGATGACGCCGACGATGCCGCCGGGCGGCAGCGTGAAGTCGAGGTTCTCGATGAGCAGCTTGTCGCCGTAGCCTTTCTTCAAGCCGCGCGCTTCGACCACGGTGTCGCCGAGGCGAGGGCCGGGCGCGATGTAGATCTCGGCCGTCTCGATCTTCTGCGCCGTGTCCTGGCGCAGCAGGTCCTCGTACGCATTCAAGCGCGCCTTGCCTTTCGCCTGCCGCGCGCGCGGCGACATCCGGATCCATTCGAGCTCGCGCTCGAGCGTCTTCTGCCGCCGCGTCTCCGTCTTCTCCTCCTGCGCGAGGCGGTTCTGCTTCTGCTCGAGCCACGACGAGTAATTGCCCTCCCACGGGATGCCGTGGCCGCGATCGAGCTCGAGGATCCAGCCGGCGACGTTGTCGAGGAAGTAGCGGTCGTGGGTCACCGCGACGACGGTGCCGGGGTATTCGGCGAGGAATCGCTCCAGCCACGCGACCGACTCGGCATCGAGATGGTTGGTCGGCTCGTCGAGCAGGAGGAGATCGGGCGACTGCAGCAGCAGGCGACAGAGCGCGACGCGGCGGCGCTCGCCGCCGGAGAGCGTCGCGACCTCGGCGTCGGGCGGCGGCAGGCGCAGCGCGTCCATCGCGAGCTCGAGACGCGAGTCGAGATCCCATGCGTTGGACGCATCGATCTTGTCCTGCAGGCGGCCCTGCTCGTCGAGGACCTTCTCCATGTCCTCGGGCGAGAGATCCTCGCCGAGCCTGGCGTTCACGTCGTCGTAGCGCGTGAGCAGCGCCTTGATCGGCGCGACGCCCTCCTCGACGTTGCCGCGCACGTCCTTCCGCGGATCGAGCCGTGGCTCCTGATGGAGGAACCCGATCGAGATGCCTTCAGCGGGAAACGCTTCGCCGATGAAGCTCGTGTCCTCGCCCGCCATGATCTTCAACAGCGAGCTCTTGCCCGCGCCGTTCAACCCGAGGACGCCGATCTTCGCGCCGAAGTAGAACGAGAGCCAGATGTCGTCGAGAACCTTGATGTCGGGAGGATGCACCTTCCCGAGACCCTTCATGGTGTAGATGAACTGCGGCATAGGAAACCTGTATTGTACATTTATCGCAATCGTGGTCCGCCGTATTCTCCACATCGACATGGACGCGTTCTACGCGTCGGTCGAGCAGCGTGATGATCCGTCGCTCGGCGGCAGACCGCTCGCCGTCGGCGGCGATCCCAACCGCCGCGGCGTCGTCGCGGCCGCGAGCTACGAGGCGCGCGCCTTCGGCGTGCGATCGGCGATGTCGATGGCGAAGGCGGTGCGGCTCTGCCCGACGCTCGTGATCGTGCCGCCTGATTTCGCCCGCTACAAGAGCGCGTCGCAGGCGGTCTTCTCGATCTTCCGCGAGGTGACGCCGCTCGTCGAGCCGTTGTCGTTCGACGAGGCCTACCTCGACGTCACCGAGAACGCATGGGGCGAGGTGCTCGGCACCGCCGTCGCGAAGCGGCTGAAGGCGCGCATTCGCGCCGACATCGGGCTGACAGCGTCGGCCGGCGTCGCGCCGAACAAGTTCCTCGCGAAGATCGCGTCCGGCTGGAAGAAGCCCGACGGCCTCACGGTGATCAGCCCGGAACGTGTCGAGCCGTTCCTGCAGCAGCTGCCGGTCGACGCGCTGTGGGGCGTCGGACCGGTCACCGCGCGGAAGCTTCGCGCGAGAGGCATCGCGCGGCTGGTCGACGTGCGCAGCGCGGATCTGCAGCTGCTGCGCGACGCGGTCGGCAGCCTGGCCGACTGGCTGCGCCAGCTCGCCAGTGGCGTGGACGATCGCCCCGTCGTGCCGAACCGCGAGGCGAAGTCGTCGGGATCGGAGAACACGTACCCGGAGGATCTCACCGACCTCGAGACCATCCGCTCCGAGGTCGCCGAGATGGCGCGCCACGCGATCGCGTGGCTCGTACGCCGGCAGCTCCTCGCGCGAACGGTGACGCTCAAGGTGCGCTACGGCGACTTCACGACGATCACGCGCAGCCACACCGCGCCGCCGACGCGGGACGAAGCGGACCTCACGGCGCGCGCGGTCCGTCTCCTCGACAAGACCGAAGCCCGCGCGCGATCGGTGCGGCTCATCGGCGTCAGCGTCCACAATTTCTGCGGCGAGGGCGACGCGGACGCCGCCGAGCGGCTGCCCTTTCAAGGCGTATGAGCACGATCGACACGTGGGATCCGCGGCAGTACGACATATTCGAGCGGCAGCGCGAGCAGCCGTTCTACGACCTGCTCGCGCTCGTCCAGCCGATGCCCGGCATGTGCGTCGTCGATCTGGGATGCGGAACCGGCAAGCTGACGCGCGTGCTGCACGAGACGCTCCGCGCG
>QHWK01000668.1 GCA_003223775.1 Acidobacteriota bacterium | reverse complement strand
CAAGCGGCCACCCGTGCAATTCGCACAACGCCATGCCGACGGCGGGCGAGCGGCTGAGGCCGCCGACGCAATGAATCACAATCGCTTCGACGTTGCTCCAGCGATCGACGAAGTCGAGAATCTTCTCGGCGTGCTCGGGCGTGAATAGCACGTGCCAGTCGAGGCCGGTCGGCTCAATTATGTCGGTGAAGCTGACTCGCAGCACGCTTCTGAACGCCGGCGAGACGCGCGCCGGCGCCGCCTTCGGGTCGGTGATCGAGATGCAGACCTCGCATCCATGCGGCTCGTAGCTGTGTGCCCTGGGGAGGCTGAGAATCACAATCCGCGGCGGTGTTGCAGCCGCGGTGCCTCTTCCACCCCTGCGCCCTTTCGTCCCTGACATGTCGTGTGACCTCGTAGTGTTCATGTAGCCATCACTCGAAGTGTTCACGCCGAAGAACGGCAACCTGTCGGGCGCGGGCAGCCGTGCCTTCATGGTGGATCTCAAGGCGGAATTGAACTCGAACCTCGCGTCGACCGGCGCGTCGCCGGAGCTGACCGGACCGGGCGCGCACGGGAACGCCGCGCCGTTTCCGGGAAGCTTCGGCATCGGCGCCAACGTCGATCACTTCCCCGGGCTCGTCGTCCTGCTCTCGTCGACCAGGGTGGGCGCCGGCGCGGGCCAGAACGTGGCCAACGACTTCACGATCACGACGATCACCGATCGGCGCCGCGATCGCACGGAGATCTGGTCCACGTGGATCGTCGGCGCGCCGAACGTCTTCGGCGCCGTCGTCGAAAAGCGCGACTTTACGATCAACGGGTTCTGAGCACGCCGGGGCCGCAAAGAAGCAGGGACCGCAGAGATCTTTTCGCTCTCTGCGGTCTTTGCTTCCTCGGCGCTGCCTCGATGTCCGGGCGCGGCGCAGCGCGTGGCGCGACGCTCGTCATTTTCGCTGGTCTGGAACGGGGCCTTTGCGGACCGCCTTTCGATCGCCGGCTGCGCCCCGCACCAGCAGATGCGAAACGTTCCCCTGTGCGTCCTTGATGAACTCAAAACCCGTGGGGTTCGCCGTCGACATGAATTTCGTGTCCGATTGCACGAACAGCGGAAGCTTGGGTTCGCCGAGACCCTGCACGAACAGCATGTCGCCGGTTGCTCTGACCACGAACGTGCGTCCCGCCGCGAGTTCGTACACGCCGGCGTAGGCGGCGAGCAGTCCCGGGCTCAATCGGATACCGGTGTCGCCGGACAAATGGGAGCCATCCTTCTCGTTTTCGCAGACGTCTTCCAGGAGCTCGGTGTCCGCCGCCAACAACCGCTCCTTTTTCACCGTGAATGGCCTGGTGAACACCGTCGGATCGTCGATCGTCATTTCGAAATCCATGTGGCCGAAGTCGCGACGCCGGAGTCGTTCTGTGATGCGCAGCGATTCGGTCTGTGGATGTCCGGCGCTGTCGAGCCAACCCTTGTCGTTGAATCCCGCGCTCGTCACGACGAGTGTGTCTCCGTCCCATCGCCCGACCGAGTACCCCAGCCAGGTCGGATTGGGATCCTTGGGGAGATCGCGGCCGTCGGTGAACACGGTTCGGTGCGGGCTATTGGGAGACTCATACAGGATCAAGGTGAGTCCAGGCGTCTGAACGATCTTGGTCAGGTTGAAAAAATTGTGGAACGGGAGACTGACCGGCAGGCAGCGCGCGAGCGGGCTGTCCTTTCGGGAATTCCGCACTCGCTGCAGAAACAGCGCCTCGGCCCACGGCTCAACATCGCCGGGCTCGAGATCCTCAGCGATGTTGAAGCGGTAGAACGGACCGGCACCTCTCCAGACGCCGGACAGGTCCGGCTTGCCGTCTGCGGTCCGAGGCGCGGGCGCGGAAAGGTTGGGCGTGCCGTCGGGCAGGCGCGGGGTTCCAGGCGTGGGGAAATTGAGCCACTGTGCGGCGACGTTGGTCGAGAGAAGCGACGCGAAGGCGACCAGGCCGGCTGCAGTGGACAGACCGATAGATCTCATGGGCCCCTCCCGGCGCCGACGATTATATTCACAACGATGAAAAAGGCGGCGGCCTCCGTGACTCGTCGCGAATACATGAAAGGTGGGTAATCGAGGTCGATTGCGGAGGCAGAGCGACAATCTCGCCGGACCGGTTCGAAAGGCGGTATCCTCGCGCGTACACGGCTGCTCGGCTTCGCCGACGGCCTGCGGACCTCGTGCGGCGGGCGCTGAGCGAAGCGTCGTGACCAAAGGACGGCAGCAGATGCGCAACCAGTCCCGCGTGATGATCTTTGGCGTGACGGGCGCCGTTGTCGCCGTCGGTCTGACTGTCGCGACCGCCGGCCAGCGGACGTCATCCGCCAGGCTGTTCCCTCCTTACACGGCGCCGCGCCTGGCCGACGGTCATCCCGACTTGAACGGCCTGTGGCAGGCGTTCGTCACCGCGAATATTGACCTCGACGATCACCAGGCGCAGTCGGGACCGCACCCGGAGCTGCTCGGCGCGTACGGCGGATGGCCGGCGGGGCAGAGCATCGTCGAAGGCGGAGAAATTCCATACCGGGAATCGGCGCTCGCCAGGAAGAAACAGAACCTCGAGAATCGGATGAAGGTGGACGTCAGCGACGACAAGAAATGGCACGATCTCGGCGATCCGGAATTCAAGTGCTATATGCCGGGCGTGCCGCGCGCGACCTACATGCCGTTTCCCTTTCAGATCGTCCAGGGATCGAGCGCCTACATCCTGATCGCGTACGAATTCGCGAGCGCGTCGCGGATCATTCGGATGAACTGGAAAGGAGACGCGCCGACCGACTCGTGGATGGGATGGTCGCGCGGACGCTGGGAGGGCGACACGCTGGTGGTCGACGTCACCGGACAACGCGAGGAGACGTGGTTCGATCGCGCGGGAAATTATCACAGCGACGCGCTCCA
>QHWK01000667.1 GCA_003223775.1 Acidobacteriota bacterium | reverse complement strand
CGTCCGGGCTCGCGTAGAAGTACACGCCCATCTTCTGCACGGTGCCGGGCGGCGCGTTGTAGAGCGCGAAATTCTGCGCGTAGCGCGGCTCTTCCTCGCGCTCGGGCATGCCGACGCCGAAGCCGAACCGGCCATCGGCGTCCTTCCGGTACCACGCGTAGCCCAGGTTCGTGTCCTTCTCGCGCGTGAAGAAGAAGGTGTGCGGCGGCGGAAACGCCACGAGCGCGCCGCCTCTCGCTTCCGCGGCGATCAGTCGGTTCTGCGCTTTCACGCGCGCCAGCGTCGGGTTGACGAGGCCGCCGAACCGGTACTCCTGCGGGTGGCCGCCGGTGTCGCGCCACGCGACGCGCGGCGTCAGATCGGTCGACAGCCCTTTCAGGCCCGCGTCGTACTTGTACGCGACCCATTCTTCGTGCGTCGTGGCTGCCGCATCCATGCGGATCAGGTTCGTGCCCTTGTACATCGTGAACTGCAGATCGCCGGAGAAGATCCCCATCGACAATCCGGGGAAGGTGACGATCAGGCTCGCGCCGTCCGTCTTCACGCTGCACGACGTCGTATGAAACGACGCGTCGGCGCGGCGGATCTCCGAGGGCGTGCGCGGCGTGCCCAGCGTGCGGTTCGGGACCAGCGGATCGCGCGTCTGGCCTCCGCGGCCGCCTCGTCCGCCGCCGCCCTCGGGCTGCTGCTGTGATCGCTGCCACGCCGCTTCGTCTTTCATCTCCTGCGATCCCGGCATCACGAGCGGCGCGTCCCAGAACGCGTACCACCGGTGCTTGTTGATCACGTCCTCGGTCAGCTCGATGCCGGCCGCGCGCAGCGGATTCGCCTGATCGTCGGCCATCCGGCGCACGCCGCTGACGACGTGGTATTCAGGTGTGAGATTGCGGCCGAGCGTCGTCCACCGGCCGCCCGCCTTCTTCACCGCGATCTCCCGAACCTCCGGCTGCCCGCCGTCGATCGCGTAGCGCGCGCGCAGGTCGGCGCCGTTCTGACCGGTCCACGAGACGACCAGCGAGTCCTGCTCGACGGCCGCCGTCAGCCCCGGCGCCGACTTGTATTGCGAGAGGTTGCAGCTCGAGGTGTCGGCGAGCCGCGCCGAGGTGGCCGAGAGCGTCGAGGTCGACGAGGACAGCACGAACGGGGTCGCCAACGCCGCGGCCGCCAGCCCGGCGAATACGAATGATTGCTTCACGCGCATTAGTGGCTCCACAAATTACGGTTTCGACCCGCGTCCTCCGCGGTTACTTTCCCCTCAGAACCGGAACCGCGCGCCGAGGCGCGCGATGCGGGCCGGGATGACGCCGGTCACGAACCCGAACGACGGACCCGCCTGGAAATTCGCGCCGGTCGGCGTCGCCGCGTTCAGCACGTTGAACACATCCACGTCGATCTCGAACCGGCGACCGCCGCCGATCGAGAAGTCCTTGCTCCCGCGGAGGTTCAAAATGTTCTGCGCTGCGAGGTGCTGGCTGCCGTACGGCTCGACGCGAATCGTCGTGTTGCCGTTCTGCGCGATCGCGGGGCCGCCGTCCGGATCCGCCTGGCGGAAGATGTACGTCCGCTGGCCCAGCACGCCGCTCTTGCTCTGCAGGAACCCGGAGACGCTCACGTCGCCCGGCAGTCGATACGTGCCGCTCACGTTACCGGCCCACGTCCAGTTCTCGTCGAGCGGGAAGAACTGATCGTTGGGGCTGGTGAAAACCGATGCGAGCCATCGGTGATTCTTCACGACGAAATACGACACCTGTCCCGTCCACCGCGACGAGAACCGCTTGGTGAGCGTGCCCTCGATCGAATCGTAGCGATCGGCGTTGGTGGCATTGACAATCTGCGTATTCACGAACGCCGCGCCCCTGAACGCCGCGCTGTAATCGAACAACGTCACCGTCCCCGCGTCGTCGCCGGTGCCGAGCACGCCGTCGGGACCCGGATCGCGGCGCGTGATCGGCACGCTCCAAGCGCTGTACGGCGTCAAGGTATTGATGGTGACCGTCGAATTACTGGGCAGCGTGTTGTTGATGGAACCGGCGACGAGCTTGTCGACGTACATCACGCGCAGGCCCATGTTTGCCGCCAGCTCGCGCTCGAAGCTCGCCGTGGTTTCCCATGTGTCCGGCGACCGCAGGTTCGGGTTGAGGATCCGGTTGCTCGCGGCGGTGATGCTCTTGAAGTCCGCGCCGTTCACGTCGAGGTTCACCTCGCCGGGCTCGTACAGCTTGTCGCCGTTCAGGTCGTGCCAATTGAAGACGGCGTTCGCGGTCGCGTTGCGGTTGAACGCGTCGGCATAGGTGTCGCCGAGCATGTAGTTGTACAGGCCGAAGGTCGCCTTGACGACGGACTTCCCGCCGATGTCCCACGCGACGCCCATCCGAGGCACCGCGCGCGTCAGCTGCTGCACCTCGATTTGCGGGAAATCGCCGCCGGGGAACACCGTCGGCCAGTCGCGCGCGCCGCCGAAGGACTGCGCGGGCAGGAACGAATGCTGCCGCTCCCAGCGCAGACCGAGATTCAGCGTCAC
>QHWK01000666.1 GCA_003223775.1 Acidobacteriota bacterium | reverse complement strand
CGACATGAGCTCCAGCCCCCGCAGCGCGTCCACGCGGAACACGCGGTAGCCGCACTGCGTGTCGCGCACCGGCGCGCCGACGAAGCGGGCGAGGATGGCGCTGCCGATGCGGTTCGCATGGTAGCGCGGCGCCGGCGTCCGATCGCGGTCGAACTGCCGCTCGCCGAGCACGACGTCCACGCCGTCGCGCGCGGCGGCCTCGAGCAGCCGACCCGCCTCTTCCGGCCGGTGCTGCATGTCGGCGTCGAGCATCAGCACGTGCGTGAAGCCGCCCTCGAAGACGCGCGCGAGGCCGGTGCGGACCGCAGAGCCCTTGCCGCGATTGACCGCGTGCACGACGACCTCGGCGCCCGCGCCGCGCGCCCGCGCCCCCGTCCCGTCGCTCGACCCGTCGTCGACGACGATGACGCGATCGACGACGCCGCGCACGCCCGCGACGACGGCGCTGATCGATCGCGCCTCGTTGAACGCCGGGATCAGTGCGGCGGTGCGCATGTCACGGAAAAAGGGGTCGTACCCCTTTTTCCCTTTTTCCCACGAGCAGCGCCGGCAGCGTGAAGACCGACGCCGCCGCGAGCGCGATCGTGCTGACCACCGACACGACGCCCATCGATTGGAGCGGCGGATACGAGGAGGTCACGAGCGTGCCGTAGCCGAGCATCGTGATCGCCGCCGCGACGAGGATCACCGGCGCGAGTTCCGCGGTGGCGCGCGTGGCATCGCCGCGCTCCTGATACCGGTGCACCAGGTGCACTCCGTAGTCGACACCGATGCCGACGAAGGTGACGACGGCGAACACGGCGAACAGATCGAGCTCGACGCGCGCGATCGCGAGCGCGCCGGCCGCCCAGATCAGGCCGATCGCCGTCGGCAGCAGCGCGTACGCCGAGAGCCGAACGTCGCGGAACGCCGCGACGACGAGCGCGACGACGATGATCGTGCCGATCGCGAGCCCTTTCAGGAACTGCGGCACGAAGCTGCGGGCGAGCTCGCGGTTCACGAGCGTCAGGCCGGTGAGCGTCTGCGACGGATCGACGCCGTCGACGATCGACTGCACGCGCGCGAGCTGATCCGCCGCGTTCGGAAACACGTACGTGGCGAGCGTCCATCGCGGCCCGTCCCGCGCGACGAAGCGGCCGATGATGTCGCCGAGTCCGTGCTCGACGTAGCCGTCGTAGGTGAGCCGCGCCCTCCCGTCCAGCAGGCGCGGAAGGCGAGCCGCGAACGGATCGAACGCGCCGGGCGTGAAGTCGCCGGCAACCCGCGCGCGTTCGAGCGAGGCGCGAACCGCATCCACGGAGAGATGCGCGCGCTCTACGGCGCCGGCCGTTCCCGCCTGCGATGCCGTCGAGGGCAGCACGCGCGATGGCGGTTGGAACGCCAGGCCCGGGATCTCCGATGCGAGACGGTCGGCGAGACGCTCGTTGGTCTGGAGCAGCGCGTCGAGGTCGCCGCCCTCGGCGAGCACGACCGCGACATCCGACGGCAGCCCGAAGGTTGGACCGATCTTCGTCTCGAGCTGCGCGGCCGGCGTCGTCGATCGCAGTCGATCGAGCGTCGGGTTGATGCGGATGCGCGTCGCCGCGACGCCGAGGGCGAGCGTCGCGATCACGCTGGACGCGAGCAGCAGACGCCGCCGCCGGGCGATCGTTTCCGCGAACCGCGGCATCAGCAGCACGACGGCGCGGCGCGGCGCGCGCCGCGGCAACAGCGCCGGCACCATGATCAGCGTCAGCACGCCGCACGCCGCCATGCTGTGGCCGAGCAGCCGTCCGAGCTGCTGCAGGCTCGGAAAATCGACGAACACCAGCCCGTAGAACGTCGCCGCCGTCGTCCACATGCCGAGCAGCATGCTGCTCGATGGACCGCCGACGGCGCGCGCGATCGGCACGTTCGCGTCTTCCGCCACGGCGAGCCGGTGCGCGACGTACAGCAGCACCACGCCGTCGACGCCGAGGCCGAACATCATCGCCGCCGCCCCGGTCGCGGCGGCCGACAGCTTCGCGCCCGCGAAGCCCAGCGCGCCGGCGACGACGACGAGCGAGAGCAGCGAAGGCAGCGATCCGACGGTGACCAGCCACAGACTGCGAAACACGATCAAGAGGAGCGGCAGGATGAGCGCGAGCGATCCGACGGTGTTGCCGATGCTCTCGCGCTTGACGACGGCTTCGGTCTCGACGGCGATCCGGTGGCCGCCGGCGAAATCGACGTCGAGCGGCGGCAGCGGCTCCTCGTCGTGGTTCTCGCGCGCCGCGGCCGCCGTGGCGGCCCGCGTCGACGCCGCGATCTGCTGAAGCCGCGCGCCGAGCGCGCGCGAGAAGGCCGCGTCGTACGGCGGCCGCTTCGGGCGCGCGATCAGCAGGCGGCTGCGGCCGTCCGCGCGACGTCCCCCGACGGCACGGTGAGCAGATCGCGGCGTGCCGCGACCGCCGCCGGCATGCCGCCGGCGCTCAACCGGCGGAGCGCCTCCTCGAGCGGGCGTCCGCGCAGCAGCAGCAGTTCGTGATCGGCGAGCCATCCGAAATCCCGCGCGCGGTCGACGACGCCGGCATCGACGCGCGCGATCTCGGGCGCGTCGCGGAGCGCCGCGGTCCACGCGCGAACCTCGTCCGCGTAGTCGGAGACGCTGCGGCCCTCGGGCGCGGTGAACACGACGTAGAGCTGATCGAGGCTGCCGAAGCGCGACAGAAACGTACGGAACGCATTGATCACGCGGTTGTCGCGCGGCAAAAGCGACAGCACGTCCGCATCGAACGACAGGCGCCGCGCGCCTTCCGCCGAGAGCGCGACCGAGGCGATCACGATCGCCAGCACGATCGGCCGTCGTCGATGCGCCCAGTCGACGATGCGGGCAACCAGGGACTCCACGTGACGAGATCGTATGTTACATTCACGAACTTACATGAACGTGCTGCTGCTGCGGCCCGTGCCGGCGAACGAACGCTTTGGCCTCGGCCCGTTCTTTCGCATCGAGCCGCTCGGCATGGAGTACATCGCCGCCGCGCTCGAGGCACGCGGGCACCGCGTCGCGCTGGCCGATCTCCGCTTCAGCGGATCGCTCGCCGCCGAGATCCGGCGCGCGCGTCCCGACGTCGTCGGCATCGCGGCGATGCACGCGCTCGAGACCGACGACGTGGCGGCGCTGGCGCGATCCGTACGTGCGCTTGCGCCCGGGGCACCGATCGTCGTGGGCGGCCACACGGCCGCGGCGTATCCGGATCCGTTTCTCGTGCCCGAGGTCGCCGCGGTCGTGCTCGACGACGGCGAGCGTGCGTTTCCCGCGGCGTGCGATGCGCTCGATCGGCGCGAGCCGTTGACGACGGTGGCCGGCCTCGCCCTTCGCGATCGCGACGGCGCGTTGGTGCGCACGGGCGGCGCGACGGGCGATCTGGCGCTCGACGACGTGCCGCTGCCGGCGCGGCACCATGTCGCGCCGTGGCGCCGCCAGTACGCCTGCCTCGCGCATCGCCCCGCGTGGCTCGTGGAAACCTCGCGCGGGTGTCCGTTCCGCTGCTCGTTCTGCTCGATCTGGCAGCTGCACCAGCGCGCGGTGCGGGAGCGATCGATCGACGCCGTCTGCCGCGACTTCGCGTCGGTCGGCGATCACGTCTTCGTCGCCGACGATCTCTTCTGGCACCATCCGCCGCGCAGCCTCGAGCTGGCGCGGGAGCTCCGGCGGCGCGGCATCCGCAAGCAGTGGATCCTCGTCCAGAGCCGCACCGACCTCGTCGGCCGGCATGCGCAGCTGCTCGAGGCGTGGCGGCCGCTCGCGAAGGACTTCGACATTTTCTTCGGCCTCGAGGCGGCAACCGACGAGGGGCTCGACCGCCTCGTGAAGGACGCGACGGTCGACGAGACAATGCGCGGCGTCGCCGTGGCGCGCGAGCACCGGTACGGCGTCACCGGAAACTTCGTCATCGATCCTGCGTGGGCCGAGGCCGACTTCGAGCGGCTGTGGGCGTTCGTCGAGCGGCACCAGCTGTTTCAGGCGGGCTTCACGATTCTCACGCCGCTGCCCGGCACCGCCTACTTCGATGAGATGCGTCCGATGCTGCGCGCGCGCCGCTGGTCACATTTCGACATGCACCATCTGCTGTGGGAGCCGAGGCTCGGACCGCAGCGCTTCTTCGAGCTCTATTGCGAGACGTGGCGGCGCTCGGTGCTCAACCTGCGCGGACGCAAAGGGCTGCTGCAGTGGATGCGCGAGGTCGATGCGAGGAACGCCTTGTTCCTCGTCCGCGCGCTGCGGCGCACGCAGCGGCTGATGGATCCGCAGCACTATGTGGATGAGTACGACCTCGCGCCGTCGCTCGACGGCCTGCTGGGCCCCGCCCTGCCGCCGCCCGCCCACACGGGCACCGTCATGCAGCCGGTGCGGCATTCATCGATTTGAAGCGGCGCTCGCACCAAATCGCGGCTCGATTCGCTACGTCGTGCAGGACAACCGGGCAGCGGCCGCCGCGCGCAACGCGGGCGTCGCGCTCGATCCTGGATCAGATCCAGGATCAGATCCAGGATCGGAGAGGTCTGCGTTCACGCCGCGCTGTCGGCCTTGAGCGCTCGCGGCTCCATCGCCGCATCCAGGCTCAGCGGGCCCGCGCCCACGCGCGCCACCAGCAGCGCGGCGCCGCGGCAATACCATTTTGGTGCCGTGCAGCGCCTGCCGCGCGACGCGCGGACGCCTTACAAATTCCTAATCGGGATCGACGGAAAACGAACCCGGCGGGATCGGCGCGTTCGGCACCACGTCCTCGAACGTCATCGTCTTGGTGTCGCCGCTCACGAACGTCATCTTCATCGCGTCGAGCAGCAGCGTCGTCCGGTTCACCCACAGGTCGAGGCGCGCGAGGTTCTCGCGAATCTGCTTTCGCTTCGGCAGCATCGCGATCGCGTAGTCGTTCGGCCGGTCGCCGCCCGCGCCGCGATCCTCGATCGTGAACTCGCGCCGGAGATCGCCCGGCGTGCCGTTGACGAAGTATTTCTGGATCCGCGCCTGCGTGGTCGCGATGTTCGACACCTGCCGGACGCCTCGGCTCGGCCAGGGCATCGTCATCGTGTTGCCGTCGATCAGCACCGTGCGGGCGTCGGGCTCGCTGTAGCGCAGCGCGATGCGCGCCGGACGCTCGACCGCCACGCGTCCGCGCGCGACCAGCGGCCTGGTCAGCAGCGACGACGTCGTCGTCTCGGTGAAGCGCGCCGTCAGCGTCTTCATCGAGTCGTTGAGGCGCTTGCCCTTCGCGTACAGCTCGTCGAACGAATCGGCGCCCGCGGCGTGCGGCGACGCTTTCTCCGTCTGCGCCGACGGCGACGCGGCGCACCACGCGCACGCGGCCGCGAGCGCGGCGATCGCGTGCGCCGCGCGGCGGCGCGCTGGAACGCTCATCGCGGCAATGGTAACGTACGGCGCGTGCGCGATCCGGTGTGTGTCTCGGGGATCGGCGTCGTCTCCGTCTTCGGAACGACGATCGACGGATTTCGCGACGCGCTGCTCGACGGCCGATCCGGCATCGCGCCTGTGCGCGGATTCGGCGTCGGCGGCTGTCGATCGACGATCGCCGCCGAGATCGCCGGCTTCGATCCGTCGCCGTGGGTGCCGCCGATGAAGATGCGGCGGATGGATCGCACGGCCGTCTACACGGTCGCCGCCGCAAAGCTCGCGGTCGAGGATGCCGGCGCCGCGATTGCCGCCGACGGAGACGATCGAACGGGCGTGGCGCTCGGCACGTGGACCGCCGGCGGCGGCTCGACGCAGATCTTCCTCGACGCGCTGTTCAAGCACGGCCCGACCGGCGCCCCCGCGCTGCTCTTCGACAGCACGGTCGCGAACTCGGCCGCCTCGGTCGCCGGCCTCGAGCTGCGGCTCCGCGGGCCGAACATGACCGTGAGCCAGAAAGAGGCCTCAGGCCTCGCCGCGATCGTGAGCGCCGTCGATCTGCTGCGCGAGCGGCGCGCCGACGCGCTCGTCGCCGGCGGCGCCGACGCGATCTTCGAGACGTTCTACAAGGCGCACGACCGGTTCGCCGTGATGTCGCCGCACGCAGGCGCCTGCGCGCGAACCGCGCCGTTCGACGCGTGCCGCGACGGCTTCGTGCTCGGCGAAGAGCGCGAACGTGGCGTTGAACGCATGGCCGGATCGGCCCGAGCCGCTCACGCGAACGATGCAGCTCGCGCTCGACGATGCCGGTCTCACAGCGAGGGACGTCGACGTGGTGTACGCATCGGCGAACGCGGCGCGCGGGCTCGATTGCGTCGAGGCGCGCGCGCTCGCGGCGCTCTTCGGTGGCAGCAGGACGGTGATCACGTCCATCAAGGGCGCGATCGGCGAATCGGGTATGTCCGGCAGCGCGGCGTGCGCCGCGGCGTTGGCCTGCGGCGCCGCCGGCCGCGTGCCGCCGATCGCGGGGCTCGCCGAACCGGATCCGGCCGCATCGCCGCTGCGCCTTGCGAAGACCGCCATCGACGCGCCCGGCCCCATCGTGCTCGTCAACAGCGTGGCGAGCGGCGGCGCTCTCTTCAGCGTCGTGCTGCGCGCGACGCGCGACGACGGCGGACGGGGCTGAGGCCGCGAAGAAGTCTTGCGCTATGATCTGCGCGCTTTGGCTGATCCTGTTGCCGCCGCGCAGCCCGTCTCGTCCGAGCTGAGCCTCACCGGCCGCGTCGCCGTCGTCACCGGCGGCTCGCGTGGGATCGGGCGCAGCATCGCCGAGGCGCTCGCGGCGAAGGGCGCCGCCGTCGGCGTCATGTTTCGCGAGCGCGAGGCGCCGGCGCGCGAGTTCGAGGCCGTCGTGCGCGACGCGGGCGGCCGCGCGTGGGCGGGGCAGTGCGACGTCGGCGACGAACCGTCGGTCGCGCAGTTCTTCGAGCGCGCCGCCGACGCGCTCGGCCCGATCGACATCCTCGTGAACAACGCGGGCATCGCGCGCGACGCGCACGTGCTGTTCCACGATCGCGTCAAGTGGGACGCGGTGCTCAGCGTCAACCTCGACGCGGCGTACTACTGCGTGCGCGCTGTCGTCCGCGGCATGCTGCTGCGGCGATGGGGGCGCATCATCAACGTGTCGTCGCCGAGCGCGCGGCTGCCGCTCGCCGGGCAAATCAGCTACGCGTCGTCGAAGGCGGGGCTCGAGGGGCTGACGCGCGCGCTCTCGCGCGACCTCGCGGGCAAGGGCGTGCTCGTCAACGCCGTCTCGCCCGGCCTCATCGAGACCGAGATGCTCGAGATGATGCCGGAGTCGGCGCGCGCGGAGCATCTCAAAGGCGTGCCCATCGGCCGCACCGGCCAGCCGCACGAAGTGGCGGCCGTCGTCGCCTTCCTCGCGACCGACGCCGCGAGCTACATCACGGGCCAGGTGATCGGCGTGGACGGCGGCCTCGGGTGACCCTTCCCCTATGACCACAACCCAGGATCCGCTGAAGAGCGACATCAAGCAGGCGATCGTCCGCAGCCTCCGTCTGCCGATCGCGCCCGATGACATCGGCGACGCCACGCCGCTCTTCGGCGAAGGGCTCGGCCTCGACTCGATCGACGTGCTGGAGCTCGTGCTCGAGATCGAGCGCAGCTTCGGCGTGACGATCGGCGACGAGCAGACCGGCATGAAAGTGCTCGGATCGGTCGACACGATCGCCAGCTTCATCGTCACCGAGCGCGCGAAGCGCTCGGCATGAGGACGACGTACGCAGAACGTCTTCACCGTCGATCTCGAGGAGTGGTTTCACATCTGCGCGTCGGGCCTCGACGCGCTGTCGCCGGAGAACTGGGACCGCCTGCCGTCGCGCGTCGATTTGACGACGCGGATCGTGCTCGATCTGCTCGACGGCGCGGGCGTGCACGCGACGTTCTTCGTCGTCGGATGGATCGCTGAGCGGCATCCGCAGCTCGTCGCCGACGTCGCCGCGGCCGGGCACGAAATCGGATCGCACAGCCATCTGCATCGCAAGGTCTACGAGCTCGACCGCGACGCGTTCCGCGCCGACCTGCGCGCGAGCCTCGCGGCGCTGGCGGCCGCCGGCGCGCCGTGGGCCGCGATGTTCCGTGCGCCGGAGTGGTCGATCAACGATCGGTCGCTGTGGGCGCTCGACGTGCTCGCGGCTGAGGGCGTGCGCATCGACGCGAGCATGGCGCCGGTCAAGCTCGTCGGTTCCGTCCACTATCCGCGCTATCCTCATGTCAGAAACACGGACGCCGGGCCGATAAAGGAAGTACCGCCGCTAGTGGCGGATCGGTTTCGGCAAGTGATGCCGATGGGTTGGGGATGGGGGCTGCGGATGAGCTCGCCGCGCCGCATCCTTCGCACGATCGACACGGCCAATCGCCTGGGGCTGCCGGCAGTCCTGACGATTCATCCCTGGGAACTCGACCCGCATCCGCCGCGGGTAACGCTTCCGGCGAGGCTGCAGTTTGCGCACTACTTCCGGCTGAGCGGGTTCGCCCGCCGGCTCACCGAGGTGCTGCGTCACGCGTCGTTCGGCCGCATCAGCGACATGACGCCGATCTCAGGGACGTAATGCAACACAGCCAAATCCCGCTGCGGCGCGTCGGCCGCGGCGTTCCGCCTTTTTTCGCGACCGCTCTGATGCTGGCGGTGTCTGCCTCGACCGCCTTTGCGGCGGACGGTGCGGTGCCGCGCCTTGCCATCGCCGACGAACCGGCCGGCGCGGCGATCAAGGTGCTGGACGACGCCGGCGCGATCCCGTTCCCGGTCGTCGTCAACGTGACGTCGGCGACGTTTCCAACCGACGCCGCGCTCGACGG
>QHWK01000070.1 GCA_003223775.1 Acidobacteriota bacterium | reverse complement strand
AAATGTTGCGCCGCGGCTTCTCCGGCCAGTCCGCCTCGACGACGCCGACGATCGCGATGGTGTCGAACTCGCCGTACCGCGCCGCGTCGTCGTCTATCAGGCGCACGCCGCCCCCGTCGTCGTCCGGCGCGAACGTGTGCTCCTCGATCGCGCGGTGGACGGCCGTCGTGAGATCGGCGATCGTCCACGTCGGGTCGTCGTACGCGGCGTGCAGCCGCGCGAGCGCGCTCAGCAGCTCGTCGATCGCCGCGCGCGCGCGCCGCTCACGCGCGGCGAGCGCATCGGCGGGATCGATCGGACGCCGATGCGACGTCCAGAACGATCGCAGCAGCGCGAGCTGCGCCGACGCCGGGCGCGCCTCCGCGAGCGGCGCGAGCTCGCGCGCCGCGGCAATCGCGGCCTGGAGCGCCGGCTCCGCGCTCGACACCGCCTGCAGCCGATCGATCTCGCCAAGATACCGCGCATCACTGAGAAGGCGATCGAGCCCGCTGATCGAGCGCCGGTCGATCTCCGCGCCGTCGTGCCGGAACACGAAGTGCGGCGAGCGCAGCAGCGCGACGAGCGTCGCGCGCGTGAAGCTGGCGGCGACGGCGTCGAGCGCGAGATCGAGCGCGGCCGAGGTCGGCTCCGACGCCAGCGGCAGCGCGTCGTACGCGCGATACGGAATGCCCGCGGAGGCCAGCACGTCCGCCGCCGCATACAAGTACGGCAGCGGATGCTTGAAGACGATCGCCGTTCGCTCGAGCGGCCGGCCGTCGCCGGCGCGCGCGTCCGCGCTCAGCAGCCGTGCGATCGACGCGAGCTCTTCGTCCCGGTCGCGGTGGACCCAGTACAGATTGGGGATTGGGGATTGGGGATTGGGGGGAGTGGTGACGAAGGATTCGCTGTGAAGCGCGTCAGGCGCCGGGCAGACCAGCGAAGGCCGAACCAGACCCTCATTCTTTGATCCATCCAATCCCCAATCCCCAATCCCCAATCCCCCGTCGTCGACGCCTGGAAGCCAGCCGGCCAGCCGCTCGTGGAATCCGGAGGCGAGCAGCTGCTCGGTCGCGACGACGTCGAGCGTCTCGAGGCCGGGGATGCGCGTCAGCAGATCGAAATCGGCGGCGTAGAGGCCGTCCGCGTCGGCAATCCAGTCGCCGACCGTCACGACGACGCGGCGGATCGGCGCGGACGCGGGCTCGGCGACCAACCGATCGCGAAGCATATGCTCGTCGCAGCCGGACGAGGCGGCGGCGAGCCGCTCGTACTCGCGAAACGCGTCGGCGAGGAACCGCGTCTGCGCGCGCATGCGCCGCGCCGCGCGATCGAGATCCTCGCCGCCGAGCGCAGCGTCTATCAGCTCCTCGAAGCGCTTCACCTGCTGCGACTGCCGGCGCAGCTGATCGTAGAAGCGCAGGATCTCGGCGACGAGGCCGGGGCGAAGCGTGAAGGCGAGATCGGGATGCCGCGTCGCGGCGGCGCGCGCCGCCGCCTGCGCGACGACGTCGCGCTCGAGCGGCGTCAACCGGCGCGGCGGATTCGAGAGCCGCGCGTGCAGCTGGTCGTACAGCTCGTCGCGCGTCACCAACGCCTCGCCCCCGGCGACCGCGGCGCTCATCAGCCGCGCCGCCGCGCGATGTGGCACGACGACCAGGAGATCGGGATTCGGGATTCGGGATTCGGGATTCGCGCGCGACTCGGGATTCGCTCGGGATTCGGGATTCGTGCGAACGCCGCCGGCGAGAACCGCGATCGCGCGACGGAACGCGTGAAGATCGGGAACGCGGACCAGGCGTGTCCGGCGCGGCGTGATCACCTGAGCTGCGGCGGCCGGAGCAGCGTGCGGATGTCGGTCCGCGCCTTGGCGCCGAGCATCAGCGCGCCGGCGGCCGCCGAAGACGCATCCCACGCGCGAGCCATGTCGGAGGCGAGCGTCGCCTCGCGGCGGATCTGCGCCGCGTTGCCGGCGAGCTGCGCGGCGCTGACGAGCAGCGCGTGCGCCGCCGCGACTTCCTCGGGCGGCACGATTGCTGCCGCGAGCGCCAGGATGCGCGCCACGTTCTGCTGAATCGTCGCGAGCGACGCCGGCGACGATCCCGAGAGCGCGCGCACCGCTTCGAGCGCCGGCACGAGCTGCGCGAAGAGGTCCATCGGCGTGCGGATCGCCGCGCGGTACTCGAGCATCACTGGCGCCCGAATGGTGAAGCGATCGCGCGCGAGCTGCAGTTGCCGCGCCGCGTCCAGCTTGTCCTCGACGGCGGCGACGAGCGACGCCACCGCATCCGGCCGCTTCGCGCCGAGCGCCTGATCGCGCTGTCCACGCGCAGTTCGGCGCGGACGGCCGCCTGCGTGTCGGCGCGCGTCGCGACGACCCAGTCGGCCGGCAGATGATCTTTCTCGCGATCGATGGCGGCGACGGCCGACGTGAGGAGCGACGTGCGTTCGGCCGCGCTGTCCGCGACGCGGGCCGCGGCGAGCACCTGCTCGATCGCCTCCTTCGGCGTCGGCGGCGGCAAGAGCGGCTCGTTGGCCGGCGGCGGATCGGCGAACGCCGTCAGCGTCAGGCTGAACCGGCCGCGGCCGGTGGCGGCCTGCAGATCCGCAATCGCCTCGTCGAGCAGCGCGAGCATCTGCCGCACTTCGGCCTGGCGGAAGCCGTAATGATTCTGCGGCCATTCGCCGAGCGTCGTCCGCGCGCGCTCGACGATCGCGAGCCGCGCCTTCGGGTCCGTCGTCCGCGCGACGTCGCTCAACGTCGCCGCGACGTCGTTCGAGAGCGCCGCGTAGTCGGCGTCGGCCTGCGTCCGGATGTAGCGCTGCGACTGCGCGGTGGTCGTGTAGCGGCTCGTGCGGTCCCAGTCGACGTGCGCGATCGGGAGGTTCACCAGGTGGAGCGGCGGGTTCGGCTCCGCCGACGTCGGCATCGAGAAGACGACGCGGTCGCCGACGCGCGCCGGTTCGCCGTAGCTCACGAGCGACGTGCCGTCGGCGAGGAACACGCGGAGCATCGGATCGTCGGCGGCCGCCGACACGCGAGGCGCGAAGATCAACGCCGACGCGAGGATGGCGGCGCACACCCGACCGCACTTCATGAAGCTTCAAGCGTAGTGTGCGGGCCGGATCGGGTCAAGCATCTGTGGAGATGGCTCAAGCATCTGTTGAAATCCTGTTGAAGCATCGTGCATTTCCTGTGGAGCGACTGATAGAGGAATTTTTTTTCGCGGCGCGGGTTCCGCGAAATCCCGCGCGCAGAGGTGTGCACAACGCTTTCGCGCGACGCTTCGCTTGTGCAACTCCAGCATTCGCCTAGAATGTGGCTCGCTTTCGAACTCGTCATCGCATCGCGTCGAAACACACGTGACCCCCGCCATCCATCGCTTCGAAGAGTGCATCGCAGGACGCCCCTATCTGATCGAAGTCGTAAATGTTTCGCAAGATCGGTGGCGCGCCTACATCGTCCGCCTCCCCGGCGTACCGACGGCGCTGATGCCGTTCTACGGTACGACGCCGGTCGACGCCGCGCACGGGCTGTGCGAGTGGCTGATGCGCGCCCACGCGCGCGCGGCGACCGCCGCCGGCACGGTGTAGGATCGAAGCCATGCCCGCCTCTGCCGCGCGGATCGCCGCGCTCGCTGCCGCTGTGTCGCTCGCGCCCATCGGCCTGCGCGGACAGGAGTCTTCCTCGTCGGCGCGGCCGCCGGATTTCGATCGGATGATCCAGCAGCAGGCCGAGACCGATCAGACGTGGCGCGCCGCGAGCGCCGGCGTCATGCAGATCGAGAAGATCAGCTACCGCAGCCGCGCGGGCGATCTCGACGTGCCGGCGTTCGTGTTCCAGCCGCTGAAGCTGCGCGGCGCCAAAGGCCACCCGGCGCTGGTGTGGGTGCACGAGAACATCCGCGGCCATCTCTACGAGCACTACATTCCCTACATCCGCGAGGCGACGGCGAAGGGCTACGTCGTGATCGCGCCGGAGTACCGCGGCAGCGTCGGCTACGGCAAGGCGTTCTACGACGCGCTCGACTACGGCGGCGCCGAGGTGGACGACGTGGTGGCGGCGGTGGACGTCCTGAAGTCGCGCTACGGCGCGGTCGATCCGTCGCGCGTCGGCATCATCGGCTGGAGCCACGGCGGGATGATCACGCTGCTCTCGATCTTCAGGAACCCGGCGCTGTTCAAGTCGGCGGTCGCGATCGTGCCGGTGACGAACCTGTTTCAGCGCCTCGCGTGGAAGGGCGTCGACAGGCAGCATCAGGCGATTGATCCGGCCAACCGCCTCGGCGGCGTGCCGTCGGAGCGCCACGATCTCTACAAGGACCGCTCGCCGCTCTACAGCGTCGACAGGCTGCAGATCCCGCTCTACGTCGCCGTCGCGCGCAACGACGAAGACGTGAACATCGAGGAAGACATGCAGCTCGTGGACGCGCTGCGCGCGCGCAAGCCGGGCCTGGCCGAGACGACGATCTACGACAATCCGCCGGGCGGGCACACCTTCGATCGCCGCGTCGATCCGAAGACGTGGCAGCCGGAGAACACGCGTGAGCAGCGCGACTCCTGGAACCGCGTCTGGACGTTCCTCGACTGGAACCTCGATCCGTTCCATGCCGACATGCATCCGTCGACGAGGTAGCCGCGCCGCCGCGGCGCTCCTCCTGATGGCGGCCGCGCGTGCGGCGGCCGCGCAGGCGCCGGCGGCGCAGCCGAACGCGGACGCGCCGCGGGTGCGGCTCGTCGCGACCGGCGGCACGATCTCGAATCGCACCGGCGACCGTCTCACAGCCGAAGAGCTCGTGAAGGCGATGCCCGGCGTCGAACGCTACGCGCGGCCCGAGTACGAGCAGTTCACCAACCTCGCGAGCAGCCAGCTGACGCTCGACCACTGGCTCGGCCTCGCGAAGCGTGTCAACGAGCTGTTGGCGACCGACAGCGGCCTCGCCGGCATCGTCGTGACGAGCGGCACCGACACGCTCGAGGAGACGGCCTATTTCCTGAACCTCACGGTGCACAGCGCCGAGCCGGTGGTCGTCGTCGGATCGATGCGCAATCCGAGCACGCTCGGCTACGAGGGCGCCGCGAACCTGCTCGAGGGCTTCCGCGTGGCGGCGTCGCCCGAGGCGCGCGGCAAGGGGGTGCTCGTCGTGCTCAACGACGAGATCAACGCGGCGCGCGAGGTGACGAAGACCGACGCGCTGCGGCTGAACACGTTTCAGTCGCGGCCCTACGGCGTCCTCGGCGTCGTCGACGCCGATCGCGTGGTCTTCTACCGCAGCCCGGTCAGGCGGCACACGACGGCGAGCGAGTTCGACGTCGCGGCCGTGACGAAGCTGCCGCGCGTGGACGTCGTACTCGTCTATCAGGGGGCCGACGGCGATCTGATCAACGCCGCTGTGGACCGCGGCGCGCAGGGGATCGTCGTCGCGGGCGCGGGCGCCGGCGCCGTCAGCGGCACGCAGCGCGAGGGCGAGGTGTACGCGGTGAAGAAGGGCGCGATCGTCGTGACGACGACGAGGACCGGCAGCGGGCGAATCGCGCCGCCGCAGCGCGGCGCCGGCGGACGCGGCGGCGACACCGCGCAGCTGACGCCAGACGAGCAGCGACGCTTCATCGCCGGCGAGGATCTGCAGCCCGTCAAGGCGCGCGTCCTGCTGATGCTCGCGCTCACGAAGACGAAGGACCCCGCCGAGATTCAGCGGATGTTTTCGGAGTACTGAGGAGTACGTTACAAACCGAAGTAGGGCGACCTTACAAACCGAAGCAGGGCGACCTTACAAACCGAAGCAGGGCGACCCTTTCAGGGTCGCCGCCGGCGAGGCTGAAAGCCTCGCCCTACAGATTTGCAACGCGCTCGCTTCAAGCCTTCCCGAGCGGCGTCCTCAGACTTTTATCCGCGCACTATGATGACGATATGAGATCACTTGCGATCGTCTTCATCTATCTCTTCCTTCCGGCGTCCGCCCTCGCGCAGTCCGCAACCGTCTCCGGAACGATCGCCGACACGTCGGGCGCCGTCGTGCCCGGCGCGACGGTCGTCCTCACCGGACCCGGCGGCCAGACGACGGTTTCAGACGCGCAGGGCGGCTACAGCTTCAGGAACGTCGCGCAGGGGACGTATCAGATCACGGCGACGCTTCCCGGATTCGCGCCCGTCACGCGCAACGACGTGAACGTCGCGTCGGCGAACGTGGAGGTGCCGCGGCTCACGCTGGCGATCGGCGCGCTCGGCGAGACGGTCGTCGTCAGTGCGAGTCGCATCGACACCGCGCTCGTCGACGCGCCGGCGACGATGAGCGTCGTGACGAGCGACACGCTGGCGACGACGCCCGCGCAGAACTACGCGGATCTGCTGCGCGGCGTTCCGGGCGTGAACGCGATCCAGACCTCCGCGCGCGACGTGAACCTCACGAGCCGGCAGGCGACCTCGACGCTGTCGAACTCGCAGCTGGTGCTCGTGGACGGCCGCTCCGTGTATCTCGACTTCTTCGGCCTCGTGCTGTGGGATTTCGTGCCGGCCAATCTCGGCGACGTCAAGCAGATAGAAGTGATTCGCGGGCCGGCGTCGGCCGTCTGGGGCGCGAACGCGCTCACCGGCGTCGTCAACATCATCACCAAATCGCCGCGCGAGCAGAAGGGCACGAACGTCGTGTTGAGCGCCGGCGGCTTCAGCCGCGACGCGGGATCGGGCGTGGGCAAAGGCGCGGGCGCGGTTTTCGGCGCGAACGCGACGTTCGCCGACGCGCCGAACAGCATCTGGTCGTATCGCGTGTCGGCCGGCTACTTCAACTCCGACGCGTTTCCCCGGCCGACCGGGCGCATTCCGGTCATCGCCGATCCGCGCATTCCGGGCGCGACGGTCGGCGGCGCGCTCTATCCGGCGGACGGTCCGGGCGCGCCCGGCACCGCGTTTCAGAATCGCGGCACGAGCCAGCCGAAATTCGACATGCGCGTCGATCAGGAGATCAGCGGCGGGCGGATCACCTACGCCGGGGGCGTCGCCGGCAGCCAGGGCATCATCCATACCGGCATCGGGCCGTTCGACATCCAGAAGGGCTCCTACATCGGCTACGGCAAGGTGAACTACACGAAAGGCGCGCTGAAGGTGAACGCGTTCGCGAACCTCGTGAGCGCCGAGGCGCCGAACCTGCTGCTCGTCAACCCCGCGACGGGCCAGCCGCTGCAGCTCAATTTCTCGACGCAGACCTTCGACGTCGAGGCGGGCGACGCCGTGAGGTTCGGCTCGCGGCAGGTCGTGAGCTTCGGCGGCAACGTCCGGCGCAACAACTTCGACATCACGATCGCGCCCTCCGCGGAGAACCGCACCGAGATCGGCGGCTACGCGCAGGACGAGATCTTCCTCGATCCGGTGCGGCTCACAATCGGTGGCCGCGTGGACAAGTTCGGCAACCTGTCCGATCCGGTCTTCTCGCCGCGGATCGCCGCCGTCGTCACGGTGGCGCCGTCGCAGACGGTCCGCGCGTCGTTCAACCGCGCGTTCAGATCGCCGTCGGTGATCAACAATTACCTGAGCACGCAGATCGTCGCGCCGACCGATCTCAGCGGCCTCGCGCCGCTCCTGCCGCCGCCGCTGCAGCCGCTCGTCGCGCAGCCGTTCCCGCTCGTCGTCAACGCCGTCGGCAGCAAGATTCCGATCAACGGCGCGCCGCAGCAGGAGCTCACCGAGGAATCGCTCACCGCGTACGAGGTGGCCTACACCGCGTCGATCATGCGGACGACCGCGACGGCGGCGTTCTACGTGAACGATCTCGATCACAACATCAACTTCGTGCAGCTGCCGCCGAACCTCGATCCCTACACGGCGGCGAACCCGCCGCCGGGATGGCCGCTGCCGCCGGCGATCCTCGCCCTGCTCGCGCAGCGCGGGATCTTCCTGCCGCGGACGGCGTTCACGTACCTGAACCTCGGGCCGGTGCGCGAGAAAGGGATCGAGCTGTCGGTCGATCACCGCTTCGCGGCCGGCGTCTCGGCGTTCGCGAACTACTCGTGGCAGGCGAAGCCGTCGGTCATCGACAGCGCGACGCCGTTTCCCGCCGAGGAGCTCGCGCTGCCTCCGACCAACCGCTTCAACATCGGCGCGAGCTTCGACGTGCGGCGGCTGCTCGGCAGCGGATCGGTGCAGTACACCGACAAGGCGTTCTGGAGCGACGTCCTCACGAGCCCGTACCACGGCTTCACCGACGCCTACACGATGGTGAACGGCACGTTCGGCGTGAAATGGATGCAAGGGCGCGTGACGACGCTCGTCAAGGCAACGAACCTGCTGAACTCCGACATCCAGCAGCACGTGTTCGGCGACATCCTGAAGCGCACGATCATCGGTGAAGTGCGCATCGCGTACTGACGGCCGAAACCGCCGACGGTAGCGCAGGCCTTTCGGATCATCATGGATGAACTGGGCGCGGCGTTTTCACCGCCGAGGCGATCGCGGACGTGCAGCGCGCGATGAACCGGATGAAAGGCGAAGGGTGCGACGCGGTCGTGCTGGGCTGCACCGAGATCCCGCTCATCATGAACAACGCGAACTCGCCGCTGCCGACGCTCGACTCGACGCGCCTCCTCGCGCGTGCCGCCCTGCGCGCGAGCGTGGGGTAAAATCCCGCCTGACTCATGCTGCGACGAGCCTTCGCGCTGCTGCTCGCCTTCGCCGCGCTCGGCGTGCCGGCCTCCTCGCGCCAGGCCGCCGGCCGATCCGCGGCGCCCGCGCGATCGGACGCGTTCGAGACGACCGTCAAGCCGTTCCTCCAGACCTATTGCTACGCCTGCCACGGCGGCAGCCAGCCGGCGGCCGGCTTCGATCTCGCCGCGTATGCGACGCAGGACGGCCTGCTCGCCGATCAACGCCGATGGGATCTGGTGGTCGCGCGGCTGAAGGCTGGCGAGATGCCGCCGCGCCAGTCGCGTCGCCAGCCGGACGCGGCCGAGCGCCAGTCCGCCATCGCGTCGATCGACGCCATCATCGCGGAAGATTCCCGGCGCCATCCGAACGATCCCGGCATCGTGCTCGCGCGCCGTTTGAGCAATGCCGAATACGACTACACGATTCACGACCTGACCGGCGTGGACATCCGGCCGACGAAGGAGTTCCCCGTCGATCCCGCCAACCAGGCGGGCTTCGACAACTCGGGCGAGTCGCTGGCGATGTCGCCGGCGCTCGTGAAGAAATACCTCGACGCCGCGCGCGTCGTGGCCGATCACGTCCTGTTCCTGCCCGCCGGCCTTTCGTTCGCGCCCTATCCGGTCGTCACCGACGAGGACCGCGACAAGTACGCCGTCAAACGCATCGTCGATTTCTACACGCGGCAGCCGCTCGACTACGCCGACGACTTCCTCGCCGCGTGGCGCTACCGGCATCGCGCCGCGCTCGGCCGGCCGCGCATGACGCTCGCCGCCGCGGCCGCGAGCGCGCGCGTCAGCGCACGGTATCTGGACAAGGTGTGGGCGATGCTGAACGCGCCGGGCGAGGACGTCGGCCCGCTCGCGGCAGTCCAGGCGCGCTGGCGGAGCCTGCCGCCGCCCGCGGATCATCGCGAGCCGGCCGAACTGCGACCCTCCGTCGAGCGGATGCGCGATCTGATCGCCGGCCTCCGGCCGCGCGTCGCGACGTCGTTCGACAACCTGCCGGCGCGCGGCATCGCGCCGGGCTCGCAGTCGCTGGTGCTCTGGAAAGATCGCCAGTTCGCCGATCATCGAACCAGCTACGCGGGCAACGCGCTGTGGCTCGACATGTCGGAGTACGCGCAGACCGACCCGCTCCTGCTCGTGCCGGACACGAAAGAGGCGCAGGCGCGCTATCAGGAGGCCTTCGCGCGTTTCTGCGCGCTGTTCCCCGATCGCTTCTACGTCTCCGAGCGCGGCCGCGTGTTCCTCACCGACCCGCGCGAGATCGCGTCCGACGCCGAAGGCCATCGTCTGTTGAGCGCGGGCTTCCACAGCCAGATGGGCTACTTCCGCGACGATCGCCCGCTGTACGATCTCGTCCTCGACGCCGACCAGCAGCGTCAGCTCGACGCGCTGTGGAAGGAGCTGGATTTCATCACGCTCGCGCCGGTGCGGCAGTTCAAGCAGTTCATCTGGTTCGAGCGCGCCGAGCCGCCAAGCTTCATGGCGACGCCGCAGTTCAACGCGTTCCGCTCCGAAGACGACGACGTCACGTCGGAGGCGAAAATGCGGCAGCTGGCGGACGTCTATCTGGCGAAGGCGCGCGAGGTGACCAACGACGTCGCCGCCGGCGTGATCCGCGACTACTTCGATCGCATGAACGCGGACGTTCGCGCGCTCGAACGCGCGCGAGCCGACGCGGAAGCGAGCCATCTCGACTCGCTGCTCGCCTTTGCCGCGCGCGCGTATCGGCGGCCGCTCACGAAGCCGGAGTCCGACGATCTCGTCGGTTTCTACCGCTCGCTGCGCGATCAGCATCTCGCCCACGAGGATGCGATTCGCGACGTCATCGCGAGCGTGCTCATGTCGCCGTACTTCTGCTACCGCGTCGACACGCTGCCAGGCAGCAAGGCGTCGAGCGGAGCGGTGCGGCCGCTGTCGGACCACGAGCTCGCGAGCCGCGTGAGCTACTTCCTCTGGTCGAGCATGCCGGACGACGAGCTGATGAAGCACGCGGCGGCGGGCGACCTGCACAAGCCCGAGGTGATCGCCGCCGAGGCGCGGCGGATGCTGCAGGATCGCCGCGCGCGGCGCCTCGCCACCGAGTTCGCCGGCAACTGGCTCGACATCCGCCGCTTCGAGGAGCACAACGCCGTGGACCGCGAGCGGTTCCCCGGCTTCACGAACGAGCTGCGCGCGGCGATGTTCGAGGAGCCGGTCCGCTTCGTGCTCGACGTCATCCAGCGCAACGCCTCGGTCCTCGATTTCCTGTACGGCGACTACACGTTCGTCAACGCGCCGCTGGCGCGCCACTACGGCATGCCGGAGCCGGCCGACGGCGCGTGGCAACGCGTCGACCGCGCGCACGAGTACGCGCGCGGCGGGCTGCTGCCGATGTCGGCCTTCCTCACGAAGAACGCGCCGGGCCTGCGCACCAGCCCGGTCAAACGCGGCTACTGGATCGTGCACCGGCTGCTCGGCGAGTACATTCCGGCGCCGCCGCCGAACGTGCCGGTGCTGCCGGCCGACGAGACGAAGCTCGGCGATCTCACGCTGCGCGAAACGCTCGCGCAGCACCGTGCGAACCCCGCGTGCGCCAGCTGCCACGCGAAGTTCGACTCGTTCGGGCTCGCGTTCGAGGGCTACGGTCCGGTCGGCGAGACGCGCGATCGGGACCTCGCGGGCCGTCCGGTCGAGACCGCTGCGACGTTTCCCGACGGCAGCTCGGGCGCCGGCCTCGATGGCCTGCGCGCGTTCATGCGCGCGCGGGGGCAATCCGAATTCGTCGATACTCTCTGCCGCGAGCTGCTCGTCTACGCGCTCGGCCGGAGCCTGCTGCGATCCGACGACACGCTCCTCGCCGACATGCGCAGGAATCTCGCGGCGCACGACTACGCGTTCGGCT
>QHWK01000069.1 GCA_003223775.1 Acidobacteriota bacterium | reverse complement strand
CGTCAGCGAGCTTCAGCGTCGCTTCGTCGACGCCCTTGAGCGTACCTTCCGGGATCAGCCGAACGCCGTAGACCAGCGTGTAGCGCATGCGTCGATCATACAGGCCGGGGAGGCCGGGCAGGCCTGGCATGCCAGACGGGTCTGGCAGGTTAAAACGGGTCTGGCGGGTCTGGCGGGTTAAGACGGGGCTGGCAGGTCTGGCAAGCCAGGCGGGTCGGAAGCATCTGGCAGGTGGGAGGTTCAACCGGCCACGCCGCCCGACCCGCCTGACTCGCGCGAGCTATCGGTGCAGCGTGTCGGTGCCGCTCACAGGCGTGCTGCACACCGTGCCGGCGTATGTGACGTTGAGATCGGACGAAGAGGCGCCGGGCAGCGCGGTGCCGTTCATCGAGAACGGACACACGGCCGCAGTGCCGTTGGTCGTCCAGTTCATCGTCGTTCCGTTGAGCGTGCCGTTTGCGGTGCCGGACACCGGCACGCCGGCGCACGTGGCGGTGTACACGATCGTGGCCGTGGTCGCGCCCGTCGGCGTTACGGTCCAGTTCATGGCGCTGCAGGCGCCGGCGGTCGCGGTCGAGCGCCAGGTGCCGCTGAATGCGCTCAGCGCGGTCGGCGTGGGCGACGGCGTCGATGGTGTCGGCGTGTGATCGCACGCCGCGAGGGTCAGCAGTATGCCGAGCAGGCCGAGGAATTTCACGTTCACGATCTCATGATACGACCCGTGGCGAGCTCAACCGGCGCTACGGCTCGAGGCGCCGCGTCGCGTCGGCGATCGCCTCCTCGAGAGTCGTGATCGCGCCGTCCATCTGCTGCTCGTATACGGCTTTCAGAATCTCGCCGACGCGCGGGCCCGGCTGCATGCCGAGCGCAAGCAGGTGCCGGCCGAGCAGAATCGGCGGCGGCGGCCGATGCTCGACGCCGAGAGCGCGTGCGCGCTCGAGAAACCAGTCCATCGCCGAGCAGTCGAAGCGGCCGGGGCGCCGCCCCTCGCAGTCCGCCTTCGCGACGCGCGCGAGCAGCTCGAGATCCACTTTGTGCGCGAGCCGGCGGAACGCGCCGTCGCCGACTTCGTCGCGCACCTTGTACCAGGAACCCGGCTTGAGGTGCTGCGCGGTGATGCCGAGCACCTGCCGGCGGACGTCGTAGCCGTCGATCGTGTGGACGTTGAGGCGATCGAGCAGCGCCGTCGCCGGCGCGACGCCCTGCTCCTCGTGATCCATCGATCGTATCCGGCCGTCGATGAAGGCCGTCGTCGCCGGCTTGCCGAGATCGTGCGCGACGGCGCCGAGCATTACCGCGAGCTGCTGCGGCCGCGGCAGGTCGTCGATGCGCGTGCGCGCCTCGTCGATCACCTGCAGCGTGTGCACCCAGACGTCGCCTTCGGGATGCCACTCCGGCTCCTGCACGCAGCCCGCGAGCGCCTGCAGCTCGGGGAACAGCTTCGCGACGACGCCGAGATCCATCGCGAGCGCGAACCCGATCGACGGCGTGCGCGCGAGGAGCAGCAGCTTCTCGATCTCGCCCCAGACCCGCTCGGCGGGCAGATCGTCGAGCGGAATCGTGCGGCACAGCGCGGCGGTCGGCTCGTCGAGCGTGAGCTCGAAGCGCGCGGCGAACTGGATCGCGCGCAGCACGCGCAAGCTGTCGTCGGGAAACGTCCGCGCGTCCACCATCCTGAGGACGCGGCGATCGAGATCGGCGCGGCCGCCGAACGGATCGAAGTCCTCGCCGGTGAGCGGATCCCGCGAGATCGCGTTCACGGTGAAATCGCGGCGGCGCGCCGCCTCCGCGATCGACATGCCGGCGTCGCCCGTGACGACGAAGCCGCGGTGGCCGCGGCCCGCCTTCGAGTCGCGGCGCGGCAGCGAGACGTCGACCTCGCCGACCTTGTAGACCTGGAAGCTCTCGCCGACCGCTTCGACGCGCCCGAAGGTCTCGAGCAGCGCGCGCAGGCGCGCCGCGTCCACGCCGAAGACCTCGAGGTCGATGTTGCTCTTCTCCGGCTCGGGGAGCCCCAGAATCCGGTCGCGCACCCAGCCGCCGACGACGAGCGCCCGCCCGCCGGCGTCACGCACGGCGGAGGCGATCGCCGAGGCAAGCTCCGGCGCCTTCGCGGCCTTTGCGTCTTTCGCGGCCTCTGCTCCCTTTGCGGCCTCTGCGCTCATCGGATCGGTTTTCGCGCGAACCGCTTCACGATCCGATCGGTGAGCCCCGGCGCGATTGCGTTCAGCACGACCAGGAACCGCGAGTTGAAGTGCGGGTAGACCTCCGGCGTCGGATGCTCGATCGCGCGCGCAATCGCGTTGGCGACCGTGGCGGCGTCCTGCCGCGGCCCGAAGGCGCGCGCGACCTCGACGCCGGTGCGCTCGGTCATCACGTCGAAGAACTCCGTATCGGTCGACACGGGGTAGACGACGCTGACGAAGATGCGCGAGCCGGCGACTTCGGCGCGCAGGCATTCGGCGAGCCCGACCTGCGCGAACTTCGTCGCCGCATACGCGCCCATGTACGGCACGCCGCGCTTGCCGACGATCGACGACACCACGATCACGTGGCCGTGGCCCTGGCGGCGGAAAACGCGGAGCGCCGCGCGCGCGGCGAGATACGTGCCGGTGTAGTTGACGTCGAGGAGCTCCTGCATCTGTGCCGGCGCGATCTCGTCGATGGCGCCGGCGACGCCGAACCCCGCGTTGCATACCATGACGTCGAGGCGCCCGAACCGCTCGACGGCGCCGGCGACGAACTGCTCCATGTCCGCTTCGCGCGTCACGTCGGCGGCGATCGCGAGCGGCTCGCCGCCCGCGGCGGCGATCTCCGCGGCGACGCGCTCGAGCCGATCCGCGCGGCGCGCGCAGATCGCGACCGATCCGATCCAGGATCCGATCCTGGATCTGATCCTGGAGCTGATCCTGGATCATTTTCGGGGCGCGGCGACCGAGAGTAGCATTCCGATCGCATGGACCCCGCTATTGCGCTGCTGCGCGAGCTCGTCGCCGTCAACTCGGTGAACCCCACTCTCGTGCCCGGCGCGCCGGGCGAAGGGGCGATTGCCGACCTCGTCGCGGCCGCGCTCCGCCGTGCCGGACTCGACGTGTCGATCGAGGTCGTCGCCGACGGCAGGCCGAACGTCGTCGGCGTGCTCGAGGGACGCGCGAAGGGACGATCGATCATGCTGTGCGGCCACACCGACACGGTGGGCGTCGCCGGCATGAGCGATCCATTCACGCCGGTCGAACGCGACGGGCGGCTGTACGGCCGCGGCGCCCAGGACATGAAGGGCGGCGTCGCAGCGATGATCGCGGCCGCTGCGGGGATCGCACAGCACGGCGGCCTTGCGTCAGGACGCCTGATCGTCGCGGCCGTCGTCGACGAAGAGCACTCCAGCATCGGCGCCGACGCGCTCGTGAAACGCTGGCGCGCCGACGCCGGCGTCGTCACCGAGCCGACCGATCTGGCCGTCGCGGTCGGGCACAAGGGATTCGCGTGGGTGGAAGTGGACGTTGCCGGCCGCGCCGCCCACGGCAGCCGGCCAAAAGAGGGCGAGGACGCGATCCTGCGGCTCGGCCGCGTCCTCGCGCGGCTCGAGGCGCTCGACCGCGCGCTGCAGGCGCAGCCGCCGCATCCGCTCGTCGGCACCGGGTCGCTGCACGCGTCGCTCGTCAGCGGCGGCCGCGAGTTGAGCAGCTATCCCGACCGCGCGACGCTGCAGATGGAGCGGCGCACGCTGCCGGGCGAGCCCGAGTCGATCGCGGTCGCGGAAGTCAACGGCATCCTCGACGCGCTCGTGCGCGAGGACCCGACGTTTCGCGCGTCGGCGACGGCGATGTTCAGCCGGCCCGCATACGAGGTCGGGCGCGATCACGCGCTGCCGCGCGCGTTATGCGACGCGCTCCGCCGCGCCGGCGGCGACCCGCGCATCACCGGCGCGAGCTTCTGGACCGACGCCGCCGTCCTCGGCCACGCCGGGATTCCGTCAATCCTCTTTGGCCCCGGCGGCGCGGGGCTTCACTCGACGGAGGAGTACGTCACCCTCGCCGACGTGCTGATGTGCCGCGATGCGCTTGTGGAGTTGGTGGGGGCGTGGGGGGATTCCTAAGGATTCCGTAGAGGGACGGCCTTGAGGCCGTCCCTACGAATACTTGCGGCGCGGCGCGGGTGTCGTGTTGCGCTACGCGATTCTCCGCGCGCTGATGAGCTGCGGCCGCGCGAGCACATGCCGCCGCGCGTCTCCTCGAATCGTCATCGTCGGCCGCGTCTCGTTCAGGTCCCAGCCCGGCGTCTCGTGGCCGCACGAAACGCAGCGCAGGAACATCCGCTCCTGCTGGAAGGACAGCAGCGTATCGTGGCCGTGCAGCCCGCAGACCATCTGGCGCAGCCGATCGATCACGCGGCCGCCAAGCCCGTCCGCGCTGGGGTCCCCGGCCGTCGATCGCAGCTCCTCGTCGTCGTGCGACGCGATCGAGTGGGGGTAATTGGTGACCATGGGCTCCTGCTCCTCCTGCCGCAGCGCTCCTGCTTTGTATGACGCGGCGCGGAACGCTGCGGTTCAGGTGAAGTTCAAGAGCCATGCCGAGATAGGCAATTTGTCCGTAAGTGCTGAGCCATCTGGAAGTTGTCGCGCCAACGATGCTTGACCGGCCGTTCCGCGCGGTGTTCGGCTTGGCAACATCCTGCTGAGCGAGGGCAGTCGATCAATGCAGTCCCGGCGGCTCGAGGAACCGGATTACCCACTTTCCCCGAGGACGCTGCGAACAACGAAGAAGGCATTTGCCGGCCGTTCGCCCAGGCGGCGCATGAAATAAGGAAACCATTCGCGCCCGAAGGGAATGTAGACGCGCACGCGGTAACCGGCCTTACCCAGCATCGCCTGCAGGTCGCGGCGGATGCCGAACAGCATCTGGAACTCGAAGCGGTCGGGCGCGACGCCGTGCTCGCGGGCCCACTCGCGCGCCAGCTCGATCATGCGCGGGTCGTGCGTGGCCAGCGCCGGGTAGTTGCCGTCGGTGATGAGCGTCCGCATCATCCGCGCGTACGCGGCGTCGACGTCGCCTTTCCGCTGGTGCGCGATGCTCTTGGGCTCCTTGTAAGCACCCTTCACGAGGCGGATGCGCGCGCCGAGCGCGTTCACGCGCGCGAGGTCGTGCTCCTCGGTTCTGTAGAGCGCCGCCTGCAGCACGACGCCGATCTGCCGATAGCCGTGCCGCCAGAGCGTCTCGAAGATCTCGAGCGTGACGTCGGTGTACGCGGAGCCTTCCATGTCGATGCGCACGAAGAAGCCGGCCGGCTCCGCGCGCTCGAGGATCTTGCGGATGTTGTCGATGGCGGTCACCTTGTCGACGTCCAGCCCGAGCTGCGTCAGCTTCAGCGAGATGTTGCGCTCGACGTCGGCCGCGGTCATCGCCTCGACGACGTCGAGGTACTCGCGCGTCGCGGCGGCCGCTTCGTCGAGGTTCGTGACGCTCTCGCCGAGCAGATCGAGCGTGATGAGCACGCCGCGCTCGAGGCACGTGCGCGCCGCGGCGATCGCCTCGTCCACGGTCTCGCCCGCGATGAACCGGCGGCCGAAGCTGGCCGGCCTGCGCATGCCGTAGCGCGAGGCCATCTTCTTGAGCGTTCTGCTTTTCGCGACCAGGTGGAAGAAAGCTTTCGACGCCGCGTCGAGCATCAGTGGGTCCGGCCCGTCGTCACCAGCAGGTGCTCAATCGTCCGCGCGTAGTAGCGGAGCACCGTTCGCTCCCGCACGCGGAATCGATTGCGCTCGGCGACGACGATGCCGCGCGTCTCGAGCGGCTCGGCGGCTTCCTCGACCACCTCGCGGCCGCTGGTGGCGCCGAGATTCGCGTGCCGCGCGGCGAGCTCCTCGATCAGGCGATCGATGCGCGACTCGAGGTCGCGCCGCGCGATGTTCGGCCGCATGGCCGCCGCGAAGAGCGCCGTCGGCAGCACTTTGTAGAGCATGCCGATCCGGTTGCGCACGAGCCGCGCGAGCTCGAGGACGTCGGTCCGCGAGTGGACGTCGCGATCGCCGATGCTGATCGGCGCGCCGAAGGTCGTGAACGCGCGCGAACGGTAGCCGACCGCGTAGCGCACCATCTCGGCGACCTCGCGGCGAAAGGGCCGCTGCCGCTTCTTCACGTGCTGGTGCGCGAGGATGTGATCCTCGAGCACGAGGTCGTACGCGATCGCCACCGGGATGACGACGAGATCGGAGCGCCCCGACTCGATCACCGCGTTGTACAGCCCGGTCTTCGCCTGCTTCAGCTCGCCGCTGTAGCTGCGGCCGCCCTCCGGGTAGAAGAAGAGGTCGTGCTTCTTCACGATCTCGGCGACGTACGCCTTGAGCGTGATGAGGTACGCCGGGTCCTTCATGTTGCGGCGGATTGGGATCGCGCCGGTGACGTGCTTGTTGATCAAGCCGAGCGGACCGCCGAACAGGTTGATGCCCGCGGCGATGAGCGGCGGGCGGATGCCGTTGTCGTCGAGCACGAGCGGCTCGACCAGATAGTCCGTGTGGCTCTTGTGGTTCGACGCGTACACGATGCGGTGCGAGCCCACGGCGCCCGTCACATAGTGCAGGTTCTCGTGCCGGCGCTCGATCTTGCGGAGGATCGGATAGAGCGGATGCTGCAGCGCGCGGTAGAACTTGTGGCGCTGCGTCGTGCGCAGCTCCTCCAGGTACGCGCTGACCTGTTCGCGCGGGTACTTCAGAACCTCCTCGCGCGAGAGCACAGCCTCCGAGATGTCGTCGTGCATGCGAGCCGCGTTGGACTATATCACGCTACAGCGCGGCGGAGACCGCGTCGGCGAACTCCGTCGTCGACGCTGCGCCGCCGAGGTCGCGCGTGCGCACGCGGCCCGCGGTGAGGACGCCGGCGAGCGCCTTCATGATCCGATCCGCGGCGTCGTTCTCGTCGATGTGCCGCAGCATCAGCACCGCCGACAGCAGCAGCGCGGTCGGATTCGCGGCGTTCTTCCCGGCGATGTCGGGCGCGCTGCCGTGCACCGCCTCGAAGACGCCGATATCTGCGCCGAGGTTCGCCGCGCCGACGACGCCGAGGCCGCCGACGAGCCCGGCGCACAAATCCGACACGATGTCGCCGTACAGGTTCGGCAGCAGCAGCACGTCGAACCGCTCGGGGAACATCACGAGCTGCATGCACGCCGCGTCGACGATCCGCTCGTCGTAGGCCACGCCGGGGTACTCGCGCGCGACGCGCCGCGCGCACTCGAGGAACAGCCCGTCGCTAAGCTTCATGATGTTCGCTTTGTGAATGGCGGTCACGCGCTTGCGGCGATGGCGCTCGGCGTGGCGGAACGCGAAGTGCGCGATCCGCGTGGACGCGCGCTCGGTGATGATCTTCAGGCTCTCGACGACGCCCGGCACGACCTCGTGCTCGAGGCCCGCATACAGGTCCTCGGTGTTCTCACGCACGATGACGAGATCCACGCCCTGGAACCGCGCGTCGACGCCCGGCAGGTTCCACACCGGCCGCAGGTTCGCGTACAGATCGAGCGCCTTGCGCAGGCCGACGTTCACGCTCGTGAACCCCGCGGCGATCGGCGTCGTCACCGGCCCTTTGAGCGCGACTTTGTTGCGGCGGATGGACTCGACGAGCGTGGCGGGCAGGGTCTGGCCGGTGCGCTCGACCGCGATCACGCCCGCGTCGTGCGGCTCCCAGTCGATCGCGACGCCCGACGCTTTCAGGATGCTGACGACGGCGGAGGTGACTTCGGGCCCGATGCCGTCGCCCGGGATGAGCGTGATCGTGTGTGTCATTCGCGCACGTACCACGTGAGGAGGACGAAGCCGAGCGCGATCTCGAGCGTGAGGAGGGCGCTCGCCGTCTCGGCCGACACGCGAACAGCTGCCGACACGGCTGCGACCGCCAGCATCAGGAACGCGATCGCGGCGCGCGGGATGAAGCTCGGCGGCGGCGGGCCGACGAACTTCATGACGAACAATCCGACGATCGTGACCGCTCCGCAGGCGTACGAGACGAGGTCCAGCCGCCGGATCAGGTCGCCGAAGCGCCCGGGAATCATCGCGCTCAGCCACACGACCAGCGCGGCCAGCGTCGCGAACCGGACGGCGATCATCGGCTCATTATAATTGGCGGCTTGCAGGACTCTTCCGCGGACCTCGACGCCATCGCGGCGCGCATCGTCGACGAGCAGGTCCGCGATGGCACGACGTCGCCCGCCGCCGCGGCCTTTCTGCTGCGGCACTACGCCGCCACCGGACGCGACGACCTGCGCGAGCCCCTCGGCCTCGCGCTGGCGCACGCGCTCGCGCTCGCCGCCGACGAGGCGAGCGTGCGCGGCCGCGCCGGCTGGCTCATGCTGCTCGTCGACGCCGCGGCCATCGCCGACGACGATCGCGTCGTCGAGGCGGCGCGCGCGCTGGCCGGCGCGCTGCGCGGCGAATGGCCGTCGGCCGACGGGTTGCGCGACGGGATCGCCTCGGTCGACGCGTGCCTGCATGCGTCGACGATCGTGGATGCGGAAGAGATCGTGCCGGCCGCAATCGACGAGCTCGAGCGCGTGGTCGGGGCCGCGTATCGTCCGGGCGCGGGGCTGCTCGACGCGGCCTTCGGACGTCAGGCGACGTTCGGCGAGCACGTGCGCGCCGCGTCCGCGCTGCTGACGGCGTTCGACGTCACCGGCCGCCTGCCGTACTCGATGCTCGCGGAAGAGCTGATGCAGACGGCGCGGCGCCTGCCGGCGAGCGGCGAGGACATCGCGGCCGAGTGCGCCGCCGCGCGCGCGCTGTGCCGCCTCGCGGCGCTCCACGACGATGCCGACTACTGCAAGGCCGCGACGATCGCATCGGGCGCCGACTATCGCGCCGACGCGGCGCGTATGCTCGCGGCGCAGGCGCCACGCGCGCGGACCGCCTCCACCGCCGACGCGGCGCTCTTCGGCGTCGCGCAGCACGAACTGATGTCGTTACGATAAAATCGCGGCGTTATGCCTACCGATCGCGCATCGCTCCTTCCCGCTCTCAAGAACATCGCCACGCGCCTGCGGATCGATTCGGCGCGCGCCACCACGCAGGCCGGCAGCGGCCATCCGACGAGCTGTTTCTCGATGGCCGAGATCATGGCGGCGCTCTTCTTCGCCGAGATACGCTTCGATCCGAAGAACCCGCACCTTCCCGACGCCGATCGCTTCATCCTCTCGAAGGGGCACGCCGCGCCGATTCTGTACGCCGCGTGGGCTGAAGCCGGCGCGTTCGACCGATCGGAGCTGCTGACGCTGCGCGAGCTCGGATCCGATTTCGAGGGCCATCCGACGCCGCGCCTGCCGTTTGTCGACGTCGCCACCGGATCGCTCGGCCAGGGCATCTGCGCGGCGATCGGGACGGCGCTCAACGCGCGGCGCATCGGATCCGACTACCGCACCTACGTGCTCGTCGGCGACGGCGAGTCGGCGGAAGGATCGGTGTGGGAGGCGGCGAACGTCGCGGGGCGCGACAAGCTGGACAACCTGTGCGCGATCACCGACGTCAACCGTCTCGGCCAGAGCCAGCCGACGATGTGGCAGCACGACATGGCGCAGTTCGAGCGCCGGTGGACGGCCTTCGGGTGGCATGCGATCGTGATCGACGGCCACGACCTCGCCGCCATTCTCGACGCGCTCGACGACGCGCGCCGCACCAAGGATCGGCCGACGATGATCCTGGCGCGGACCGAAAAGGGCAAAGGCGTCTCCTTCGTCGAGAACAAGGACAACTGGCACGGCAAGGCGTTCAAGAAAGAGGAGCTCGCAAAGGCGATCGCCGAGCTCGAGCAGCAGATCGTCCCAGGCGTGGAAGTCTCCGGCGCCTCGCTCGTGCGCACGGTGGACGCGAAGCCGCGCGCGCCCGAGTCCGCCAACGGCGCGATTGCCGCGCCGAACTACACGATCGGCGATCAGGTCGCGACGCGCGAAGCGTTCGGCGACGCGCTCGCCCGGCTCGCCGCCGTCGACCCGCGCGTCGTGGCGCTCGACGCCGACGTGAAGAACTCGACCTACACGGATCGGTTCGAGAAGGCGGCGCCCGGACGCTTCTACGAGAACTTCATCGCCGAGCAGGTGATGGTGGGCGCCGCGATGGGGCTCGCCGCGCGCGGCGCGATCCCGTTCGCGTCGACGTTCGCGTGCTTCCTCGAGCGCGCCGCCGACTTCGTCCGCATGGCGGCGATCGGCCACAACAACGTCAAGCTCGCCGGCACGCACGCGGGCGTGTCGATCGGCGAGGACGGCCCGTCGCAGATGGCGCTCGAGGATCTCGCGATGTGCCGCGCCGAGCCGGGCTTCACCGTGCTGTATCCGTGCGACGGCGTCAGCACCGAGCGGCTCGTCGCGCTCGCCGCGCAGACCAAAGGCCCGACCTACCTGCGCATCAGCCGTCCGAAGACGCCGGTGATCTATCCGAACAACGAGACGTTCACGATCGGCGGGCTGAAGGTGCTGCGCGAGAGCCCGAACGACGTCGCGACCGTGATTGCCGCCGGTGTCACGGTGTTCGAGGCGTTGAAGGCGTGCGATCGGCTGAAGGCGAGCGGCACGGCGATCCGCGTGATCGATCTCTACTCGCTGGCGCCGGTCGATCGCGAGGGCCTCGTCGCGGCCGCGCGCGCAACCAAAGGACGGTTGATCACGGTCGAAGATCATTACGCGACGGGCGGCGTCGGCGACGCCGTCGCCGACGCCGTCGCCGATGCCGGCTTCACGGTCCACCGGCTCGCCGTCCGCGAGATCCCGCGCAGCGGCAAACCGGAGGAATTACTCGATCGCTTTGGAATCTCCTCCGATCACATCGTCAACGCGGTCACGTCGATAGTGGGCGCAGTCGCGGCGCGGTGAAAGGGCGCTTCGCGCTGTCAACCCTGTCAGCGACGGCGACGGGTTTCCTTCAACGTCTTCAGCTGCGCCTTCTGATCGGGCGTGAGGATCTGCATCACCTGCGCGTGGGCGTGCGCGCGCGCGATCGCGAGGTCGGCGTCGACGATCGCGAGCTCGGCGCTCTTCTGGCGGACGAGGCCTTCGTCGACCGTGTCGGCCGTCACCGCCTCGTTCAGCGCCATCCGCGCGGTGCGTTCGCGATCGAACAGCGCCTTCCACTCGTCTTTGTGCGCGTCGGCGATCGCCTTGATCTGGCTGCGTTGCGCGTCGGTGAGGTTCAGCTCGCGGCCGATCATCGGCAGCATCCCCATCGGGCCGCCGGGTCCGCCGAACCAGCCGCCGCGCCCGCCCGGCGCCCCCGGGCCGCCCCTGGACGGCCGCGCCGGCGGGTTGGCGGTCTGATCCTGCGCGTGCACGAACGCGCCCGCCCCGACGCCGATGGCCAAAAGCCCCGCGGCTGCGCCCAGCGCGATGCGTCTCATGGTAATAGTCATGTCGTTCGCTCCCTTCGTGGCGTCCTGTGTGTTCTTCGTAACCCTGTGCGTCCTTGCCACGCGCCCGCTGCAGCCACCGCGCGCGTTCTGTATACGATTGGACGGTCTGCCCGTGAACCGCCCATGACGCGAAGGTGAAAAAATCGTGACGGCGGCGCCGCGCGTCCTCGTCGTCGAAGACGAGCGCAACATTCGCGACCTGGTGTGCCTGCACCTGGGCCTCGAGGGCTACACGTGCGAGGGGCTCGCGAACGGGCAGGAGGCGCTGGCGCGCGCCGGGCGCGAGCGCTTCGATCTGCTCGTGCTCGATCTCATGATCCCGGGGCTCGACGGCGTGGCGCTCTGCCGCGCCGTGCGCCGCGGCGGCCCGAATCACGACGTGCCAATTCTGATGCTGACCGCGCGGCGCGAGGAGAGCGACAAAGTCGTCGGCCTCGAGAGCGGCGCCGACGACTATCTCACCAAGCCGTTCGGCGTGCGCGAGCTCGTCGCGCGGGCGCGCGCGCTGCTGCGGCGTCCGCGGCAGCCGGCCGGCGCCGCGTCGTCCGAAGCGGCGGATCCGCCGCTCACGATTCACGGCATCGAGATCGATCCCGCGCGCCGCCGGGTGCGCGTCGAAGGCCGCGACGTCGATCTCACCGATCA
>QHWK01000665.1 GCA_003223775.1 Acidobacteriota bacterium | reverse complement strand
AGGTCGCGGCGGGCGCCGTGGGCGGCGAGCCGGCCTCGAAAGGGCAGACGTTTCAGATCAGCGTGCGCGCGGCGGGGCGGCTCACCGATCCCGCGCAGTTCGACGACATCATCCTGAAGCGCTCCACCGCCGGCGGCCTCGTGCGCGTGAAGGAGGTCGGCTGGACGGAGCTCGGCGCCGAGAGCTACTCGACGGCGGCGCGCTACAACGCCCGCGACGCCGTGGCGTTCGGCGTGCTGCAGCTGCCCACGGCGAACTCGCTGCAGGTCTACCGCGACGTCGCGGCCGAGATCCAGCGTCTGTCGGCGCGCTTTCCGCCGGGGCTCAAAGTGGAGGTGGCGTTCGACACGACGTCGGTCGTCTCCGAGTCGATTCGCGAGGTCGTGACGACGCTCGCCGAAGCGATCGGCCTCGTCGTCCTCGTGATGTTCCTGTTCCTGCAGAACTGGCGCACGACGCTCATCCCGGCGATCACGATCCCAGTGTCGCTCATCGGCACGTTCGCGTTCGTCAAGGTGTTCGGCTTCTCGATCAACACGCTGACGCTGTTCGGCATCACGCTCGCGACCGGCCTCGTCGTCGACGACGCGATCGTCGTCATCGAGAACATCGAGCGGCACATAGGGGGTCAGACCCCTGCGGTCCGGGGTCAGACCCCCGCGGGATCACAGCTGGAGTCTGACCCCCATTCTGACCCCCACCCCCATCGCGACTCGCACGACGCCGCGTCGGCGGCGATGAAAGAGGTGACGAGCGCGGTGATCGCGACGGCGCTCGTGCTCGCGGCCGTGTTCGTGCCCGTGGCGTTCTTCCCCGGCGCGACCGGCCGGCTCTATCAGCAGTTCGCGCTGACGATCGCCGTGTCGATGGCGATCTCGGCGTTCAACGCGCTGACGCTGACGCCGGCGCTCGCCGCGCTGCTCCTCGGCCGCGTCGAGAAGCCGAAAGGCATCTTCTTCCGCGGCGTGAACCGCGTGATCGACGGCGGCACATCGGCGCTCGTCTCCGGCCTGCGCGGCCTGATTCGCGTCCGCGCGCTCGTGGTGCTGGCGTTCGTGCTGCTCCTCGGCGCGACGTGGTGGACCTACACGCGCGTGCCGAGGGGCTTCGTGCCCGACGAGGATCAAGGCTACGTGATGGTGCTGATTCAGGGGCCGCCGGGCGCGTCGCTCGACTACACGATGGACATCGTGAAGCGCGCCGAGCAGGTGATGCGCCAGATGCCGGAGACGCTGAAGATGTTCGCGGCCGGCGGCTTCGGCTTCAGCGGCACGTCGCCGAATCAGGGCGTGCTCTTCGCGCAGCTGCAGGACTTCGACAAGCGCCGCGGCGCCGAGCACGCGGCCACGGCCGTCGTCGGCAAGCTGTTCGGCGCGTTCGGCCAGATCACCGGCGCGATGGTGATTCCGTTCCTGCCGCCGTCGATCCAGGGCCTCAGCCAGTTCGGCGGCTTCACCTACGAGCTGCTCGATCAGAGCGGCGGGCCGATTCAGAATCTCGAGGCGGCGGCGCAGCAGCTGATCGCGCAGGCCAATCGGACGCCCGGGCTGGCGGCGCTCTTCACGCAGTTCACCGCCAACGATCCGCAGCTCGTCGTCGACATCGATCGCGAGCAGGCGAAGAGCCTCGGCATGTCGCTCGGCGACGTCACGAACACGATGCAGATTCTCCTCGGGTCGGCGTACGTGAACGACTTCGATTTCAACGGACGCT
>QHWK01000777.1 GCA_003223775.1 Acidobacteriota bacterium | reverse complement strand
GGCGTCGGGTGCTGCACGAGCAGGTGGATCATGCGCGGGAAGTTCGGGCCGTTCCACGCCTGGTAGAAGCGATACGCCGCGTCCTGCGCGTCGTGCTCGGCGCCCGCCGCCTTCGCGTCGGGCGGCGTCTCGCGCCAGCCGTCGCCGGCCGCGTCGCGCGGAAAGTGGCCGTGGTGCACGAGCACCGGATAGCGCGCGTTCGGATGCTCGGCCCACCCCCGCGGCAGCGTGACGATCGCGCCGAGCGTCATCGGACGGCCCCAGAACTTCGTGAGCCGCTCGTTCGGCAGGCGGACGTACTTCACCTGCGCGGTGTCCTTCGGCGGCGCGATCGGCGGGATCTCCTGATCGAGCGAGATCCTGACGTCGCCGCCGCGCGCCGGATCGAGGCGCATCTTCACCGGCCGGCTGTACAAGTTGCCCGGCTTCGTGTCCCAGTGCTGCCCTTCGCCCTGGTCCATCGGCATCTTGATCGTGTGGCCGTCGGCGCGATGGAACGTCTCGTAGCGGTTGATGAGCGCCTGCACCCAGTACTCGCCGGGCGGCAGATCCTTGAGGCTGCGCAGCGGCCAGCCGAACGTCGCCGCGTCGAGGATTATCGGATCGCCGGGCTGCAGGCCGTCGACGTCGACGCCGAAGATGGGCCGCGTCGAGTTCGCGCGATATTGATCGCTCTGCGATTTCGGCTCGCGCCGCCCATCGTCGGAGATGAAGAGCAGGACGCGGCCGTCGAGCGGCTGCGCACTGCGCGCCGCGGGAAACGAGATCGCGAACCGCAGGGCGCTGCTGTTCTGCGCGCTCAGCGCGACCGCACCGACCGCGGCCAGCACAAGGACCATGCTCGATCGCATGCGCTCTTTATAACCGAATCGAAAGGCAGGAAAGGCAGGAAGGCAGAAACGCAGGAAGGCAGGAATTCAAGGTCGGAAGGCAGGAAGGCGGAAATGACGAAGGCTGAAACGCTGAAGGCCGAAAGGCGAAGGCTGGAAGGCGGCCTTCGTCATTCCTGCCTTCCTGCCTTCCAGCCGTGAATTTCTGCCTTCCTGCCTTTCTGCCTTCCTGCCTTGCGATCGTTCACCTAAGGATTGAACCGATAGCCGACCCAGGGCTCCGTGGCGAGATGCTGCGGCGTTGACGGGTTCCGCTCGATCTTCTTCCGCAGCTGCCCCATGAACACGCGCAGGTACTCCGGGTGATCCTCGGCCATCTCGCCCCAGACCGCCTCGAGCAGCCGCCGCCGTTCGATGACGCGGTTGGGCCGCCGCGCCAGGTAGACGAAGAGATCGAACTCCTTCGGCGTGAGCCGCACGGCGCGGCCGCGGACGTACACGCGGCGCGCCAGCACGTCGATCCGGAAATCGCCGATGTCGATCGGCGCGGCGTTGGTCTCCTCGTCCGGAGCCGAGCGGCGCAGCGCCGCGCGCACGCGCGCCAGGAGCTCGTCGGTGCCGAACGGCTTGGTGATGTAGTCGTCGGCGCCGGCGTCGAGCGCTTCCACCTTCGCGCGCTCGGCGTCCTTCACCGACAACACGATTATCGGCGCGGTCGTGAGGATCCGGATGCGGCGGCAGAGATCGAGGCCGTTCATCCGCGGCATGCCGAGATCGGTGAGCACCAGATCCGGCTGCCACTCGGCGACGATCGCATGCGCGGCGACGCCGTCCGGCGCCGCGCGCGTGGCGTAGCCCTGGCTCGCGAGCACCGTCGTCAGCACCCGCGTGATCTGCGAGTCGTCGTCGACGACGAGAATTCGTGCGCTGTCATTCACGGCTGCCTCCTCACGGAACGAGCACGATCGCGTCTGTGGCGGACACCGATTGATACGTGGCGCCGACGGTGACCGATCCGGCGGCGATGCCGCTGACCACGCCGGCCGGCGAGACGGTCGCGACGCCGCTGTTCGACGTCGTCCACGTCGACTGCGCCGTGACGTCCTGCGTCGTGCCGTCGGCCATCGCCGCCGTCGCGGTGAACTGCGACGCCGCGCCGAGGGCGGGCACCGCGCCCGTCACCGTGAGCGACGACACCGTCGTCGGGCTCGTCGAGCTGCTGCAGGCGGACGCGAACAGCGCCGCTCCACACAGAATTGCCAAGATCGTGCGATTGATTTGCATTCATTCCTCCCGGCCGTGATTGGCCATGCGCGGCATCAGTGCAGCTGCGGTGCCACGCGCGGCGGCGCGCGGCCGGGAGCGGACCGAATGTCGTCGAAGCGATTCGCGCTGCACGCGTTCTCGCGATCGCGCGGCGCGCGCGGCGCCGAGGGATGGCCGCGCGGCGGCCGCGCGACTGTCATCCGTGCAGGACTTCATGTCGCTATTCGAGCACGCACGCTTTCCTGATGCGGTATGCCGCTCGGCATAGCGTCTTGTAATTCCCTCGTGACAACCCGCGATCGACGCGCGGCGGCGCATATCATCGATCTCGTGGCGCGCGCGCCCCTGCGAATCGCTGTGCTGGCGGCGCTCGTCGTCTGCGCGCCGCGCGCGTATGCGCTCGATCCGTCGCGGACGCTGTCGCAGTACGTGCATCGGATCTGGCAGGTGCAGCAGGGGCTGCCGCAGGCGTCGATCCACGTCGTCCTGCAGACGCGCGACGGGTACGTGTGGCTCGCCACCGAGACGGCCTCGTGAAATTCGACGGCGTGCGCTTCACGTCGGTGGACGATCTCGGCGGCGCGGCGGTCGGCCGCGTGTGGTCACGTCGCTGCTCGAGGACGAGCAGGGCGCGCTGTGGATCGGCACCGACGGCGCCGGCGTGATCCAACTGCGCCGCGGCGCTCGCACGCGGTACGGCGAGCGCAACGGCCTTCCGCCGGGCCCGGTGCGCTGCCTCGTCAGCGATCGGCGCGGCGGGGTCTGGGCGTGCACGCCGCACGGCCTCGCGGAGATTGCGCGCGGCGAGGTCCGCGTGTTCGGAGCGGCC
>QHWK01000068.1 GCA_003223775.1 Acidobacteriota bacterium | reverse complement strand
CACACCGACGCCATGATCCAGGGGCTCGTCGACTCGGGCCGCCGGATGGTTTACGACTACAGCCCCGGGATCGACCGGCGTGCGGACGGTATTCCGTACGAGTTCCCCGGCGCCATGGGCGACACGACCAGGGGCATCGGTCGCATCGCGAAAAAGTACTTCAGCTCCCGCGACCAACTGGTGACGCTCGGCTGCGGCGCCGGTCCGACGGAGGCATTCCAATGCTGCCGCCGACCCGCGGAATCTCGCCGATTGGTCCGACGTCACGTTCATTCATTGCACCCGGTGGCAGGATGACCCCCGCGCTCAGGTCAGTTACAACGGAGCGGGGTACCCGAACAGCAGCAAGTCGAAGGCTTGGGAGATTTGGCGAGACAGAGGGGCTCATGTCTCGATTGCCGTGCTCATCGAGATGCAGATGCGGCACGGGATGCCTCCTTTTCAGGATGCGCTCGATCACGGCATCTTGCCGAGTCTGAGCCCGGACGTCGACACGAACATGACGACCGACCCGTTTTCATTGATGCGCGGGGCCTTCTGCCTGCAGCGCGCGCTCGCCAACGACCTGGCCTTTCCAATCAGCAACCCTGGCGGTCTGCCGATTCCGCAACTGCTCACGTCCCGGCAGGTGATCGAGATGATGACCATCGCCGGCGCGGCGGCCAATCGCGTCCTGGACAAAGTGGGAACGCTGACTCCTGGCAAGGAGGCCGACATCGTCGTGCTCGATGCGCGCAACATCAATGTCTGGCCGATGAACAACGTGCCCGGCGCGATCGTGACGATGATGAACCCGAGACACGTGCGGGACGTGCTGATTGCCGGAAAGGTCGTCTTCCTGAAAGGCAAGCTCGTGGGCTGGAACGTCGAGCGCCTGCTGCAGCGAATCGAGCAGGCGCGCGATCAGGTGCTGGCACGGATCAACGCTCGCCCGAAAGTCGGCGCACTTCCCGCGGGCAACAACAGCCTCAGCAATCCCTACCGGCCGAACCGGCTGGGCTCCTGCTGTTACAAGGGACAGAACACGGTCGCGCCTGAATACGTGCTGAGGCCGTGAAAACGCGCGAGCGTGGCCGACGCCACACCGCGACGGGGACGATGGCAGCTGTCAACATGGGCCGCCGCCGCCGACCCGGCTCTCAGGCGCCAGCGCCCCCAATCTACGCGGTCAATATCGTCAGCGGATCCTGATCGCCTGTCGTCTGCACGGTCGCATTCGTCACGCCACAGTAGAGATCGCGCGCCGCGGCGCCTGCTGGCGCGCCAAGCGGCGTCGCCGCGTCCAGGAGCAGCACCCGGCGAGGCCCGACGGCGCTCGCGACCTCCGGCAGATCGAGATACTCGATGCGTTCGGCTTAGTGTCGTAGATATTACGAGACCGGCATGCGCGTGCCGTGCTTCTTCATCGCGCAAGGCGCGGTCGTTGTACGACAGCTGGCGTATCATCGGACCGGTCAGGTGGCGCATCATCAGTCAGGGACAAAAAGGGCTGCTCACGCAAGGAGCCTTGCCATGGATGCCGTGTCGCGCAGAGATTTTCTCGCCGGTAGTGCACTGCTGCTGACGGCGCGATCGTACTCGCGGATCGTCGGCGCAAACGATCGAATCCAGATTGGCCAGATCGGCTGCGGGCATCGCGCCGCCGGACACCGGCAGATGCTGAAGATGTCGGCCCAGACGGATCCAAATTTCGATCTGCGCAGTGTCTGCGATCTGTGGTCGCTGAATCGCGAACGAGCGGCGGACGACGCGAAGCGGCTGTTCGGCCAGCGTCCGAAGACGTATCAGTACTCCGAAGAGATGCTCGCGGATGCCGGCCTGGACGCCGTGATGATCGGTACCGGGGATCACCAGCACGCGAGAATCCTGGCCGAGGTCGTGCGAGCCGGCAAGGACTGCTATTGCGAGAAGCCGATGGCGAACACGCTGGAGGACGCCAGGCTCGCCCGCGAAGCCGTACTCGCAAGCAAACAGGTCGCGCAAATGGGATCGCAGTGGCTGAGTTGCCCGTATCAGCAACGCGTACGGGACATCATCCGAAGCGGCAAGCTGGGCAAGATCGTGTCGATCAGTCAACGATGGAACTACAACGGTCCGCGCTGGCACGTTCCGAAGGACGAAAACGTCGCCGCCATTCGCGAGCGCGACACAGATTGGAAACGATGGCTGCTGGGACGGCCGGACCGCCCGTTCGATCCTCGCGTCTACTTCGAGTTTCGTATCTTCAAGGACTTTTCGGGCGGCATCACCGATCAGTGGTACAGCCACGGCTCCGGGCTCGCGCACTTCTATCTGGACACGTTCATTCCGGACGACACCGTGTCGAACGGCGGCATATTCGCCTGGCACGACGTGCGCGAGAATCCGGATACCTTCCACTGCGTCTCGACGTTCGCCAGGAACGAAGTGCTCTACGACTACAGCACGACATTCGGGAATGCCTACGGCGATTACACCGTGATTCGTGGCACGCGAGGGACGCTCTATTCGCCTGGCGGCGAAGGCAGTACGCAGTGGTGGCTCGCGTCCGAGCCACGCAGCGCGTGGGGCTCGAATGTCGTGTTCGATTCAGGTTCACGCGCAGCCAGACCGCAACCGGTGCTTCTGCCGGGTCACACCGAGCCGCCGCCCGTCAAACAGGACGACAACCTGAAAGCGCACACCGACAACTGGCTCGCCTGCATGCGCAGCCGGCAGCGGCCGAACGGAAGCATTGACACCGGTTTCGCGCACGCCGTCGCCGTGATCATGGCGACGCGCAGCTACCGCGAAGGAAGAAAGATGTACTGGGACCGGCAGCGCGAGGAGATTGTGGAGCGCCCGCCTGTGGCCGACACGTCAGCGTTGCGGTGAAAAGGCGTTCGTCAATTCTTCGAGCCCGACGCCGATTGTGTCCCAGTTACCCTTCGTACTGGAGCACGTGCATGCCGCCGTTCCAGTCGCTGACGTACATCAGGCCATCCGTCGTCACGTAGACGTCGCACGTCTTCGCGGCAAGCCCGACGTTGGGCCGGGGATCGATGAGTTTCGCCGGAACCGGCGGTACCCAGGAGGCGATTTCCTTCGGTGCGAATGCATCCCTGATGTCGAACACGCGTACGCCGGCATTGTTGTAGGTCGCGAAGATGATTTCCTCGCTGCGGAACGATCCAGGCCGATTCTCGTGGACGTTGTGCGGACCGAACACGCCAGCCGCGCAGAAGTCGCGGTCTCGTGGCGTCGGCAGCGTGGAGATGGTCACGGGGTTCTCCGGCGCCCGCACATCCAGAATGAAGGTGTGGAACGTGCCTTTGGCGCATTTCTCCGCGTTCGCCTCGTCGACGACGACGGCGAGTTTGCGGCCGGGCAACGGCAGTGGTGTATGCGTGCCGCCTGGAAATGGCGGCGACCAGGTGACGCGCGACAGCAGCAGCGGCCGAGCCGCATCGCTGATGTCGTGGATGGTGAACCCGCCGTCCCGCCACGCCGCATAACCAAGATCGCCGGCCGTGATCATGTGGTGCAGCGCGACGCGCCGTCCTTCCGGCCACGTCGGCGTCTCGCCGGCCGCGCGATTCATTCCAGGCAGCCACCAGCGCGATACGATCTCCGGTTTCGTGATCGCCTTCAGATCGACGATGCACAGGATATGGTCGATGAAGCCGTCGAAATGCGCGGAGACGTAGGCGTAGCGTCCGCCCGCCCACCACAGACGGTTAATGCCGAAGCCGGGCATCTCGAGGAAGGCAATCTCCTTCATCTCCGTCGGACGGGAGATGTCGTGAATGCTCAGGCCCGAGCGGAACTTCTTGCGATTGGTGATGCTGTCGGCGAGGTTGTTCTCGAAATACCCGCGCATGCTGTCATAGGACTGCATCGCCACGATATTCGCGCCGTTGGCGAGCAGCAGCACATCGTCGGCGACCTGCAAGTGATGCGTGCGAGTTCCGGTCCCCGCGGTGAAGAAGCCGACCGGCTTCAGCCGGCGCGGGTCCTCGGCATCGAGAATCGTGACGCCGTCGTTGAACATGTGGCCGACGTAGACGTGGCGGCGGTTCACCATGATCTGCACACCGTCGGGGCGGCCGCCCTGATCGCTGTATGACAGGTGCCTGATCCGTCGTCCGATGCCGGTCGACGGAATGGAAGGCGCTGAACGCTGTGAGGATTGCCCGGTCTGTCCGGCTGGGCGCACGCCCAGCGGGATCGGCGCCGCGGCAGCCAGCCCGAGCAGGCGTTTGATGTGCTCGCGGCGAGTCATGGAGGTCAGACTATACGGGACCTGAAGCGGTCCTCATGTTCAGAATCCTGTTTAACAGAGCAGGGAAATCGTGAGATAAGGACAATCCGTCCGCTTCGCGTTGACCGGTGATCTGACCGCATGGGAGGCGCATGATGCCGACCCGCAGAGAATTCGTCAAAACCGCCGCGAGCGCGACCGCCGGACTCTTCGTTCAACCGCGTCCGGCGCGGCGCGAAGTCTTCATCGGCGGGCGGCGCGTCAAGGTGGTCGACATCCACGGCCACCTGTCGGTGCCCGAGGTCCGTGACATTGTCAAAGGTACCGACCTCGCAACCTCAGGCGGCGACCAGGCCGACGGGGGCGGCCTGGTGCTCGGTCCCGAGCGGGTCAGAGCGCTGGACGAGCAGGGAATCGACGTCCAGGTCCTGAGCGTCAACGCGTTCTGGTACTCGGCGGATCGCGAGCTCGCGCGGCAGGTCGTCAGGGTCGAAAACGAGGCGCTCTCGGCCTGGTGCGCCGCGCATTCCGATCGATTCGTCGGGCTGGCGACGGTGTCGCTGCAGTTTCCCGATCTCGCCGCCGAGCAGCTCGAAGAGGGGATCAAGAAGCTGGGGCTGCGCGGCGCGGCGATTGGCGGCAGCGTCGAAGGCGAGGAGCTGTCGGCGCCGAGGTTCGATCCCTTCTGGGCGAAGGCTCAGGAGCTCGGCGCGCTCGTCTTCATGCACCCGCGCAATGCGCCCGGGACGACACAGAATCCGCGGCTGCGCGGCCGCGGCGGACTGGGCAACACCATCGGCAATCCGCTCGAGACGACGGTCTTCCTGTCGCATCTGATTTTCGACGGCACGCTCGATCGATTTCCGCGACTGCGCATCTGCGCGGCGCACGCCGGCGGATACCTGCCGTCGTACCTCGGCCGATCGGAAGCGGCGTGCACGCGCGACCGGCAGAACTGCGCGAGCATGAAACGGAAGTTCAGCGAGTACTTCCGCGATCAGATCCTGATCGACTCGATGGTGTTTCGTGAAGAGGGACTGCGCCATCTCGTCGCCGAGATGGGCGCCGGACAGATCGTCTACGGCACCGATATGCCGTATGCGTGGCCGGCCGGCGTCGACTTCATCCTGAATGCGCAGTTCCTGAGCGACGCCGAGAAAGCGGCGATGCTCGGGGGAACGCTCGTGAAGCTGCTGCGGATCGCATCGGCATCGTCGGCGGGCGTGTGAAGACGTGCTGTCGTTTTTCCGGCCCGCCGCACCTGCCATGGCGTGTACGATCCGTGCGTTCCGAACACAACAAGGTGGAGAGGACCTGGGGTATGAACCGCACAACTGCGCTCGTCTCGATTGCCGGAGTGGGACTCCTGGCAACGGCGGTGTCGCTCCGCGCCCACCACGGTGACGCTGGACGCTACGAAGCCAAGCTGACGACCGTCAAAGGCACAGTCGTGGAACTGCAACTCGTCAACCCGCACTCGATGGTCGTGCTCGACGTGAAGGACGAGAGCGGCACCGTCGTGCGGTGGCGCGGCGAAGCCGGGACGGCGACACAACTGCGCGGGTGGTGCTGGCTGAAGGACGTCATCAAGGTCGGCGACACCGTGACGATGATCGGACGCCGGCTGAAGAACGGGTCGCCGTACATGACGCTGTCCGAGAATGCGCGCGTCATCGACGCGAACGGCAAGGAGATCTACCGCGGAAACGATCCGGGCCAGCCGAATCAGCCGGGCCCCTGCGCGCCGGCGAGGACCGGCGGCGGGCGGTAATTCGACGTGACGAGCCGCATGACGAGCCGCAGTGTCGGTGTCTTGCTGCTGCTGGCTGCAGCGGCCGGCGCGACGGCCGATGGCCAGGTACAGCGAGGCGCGCCTGCGGCGCGCGCGGCTGCATCGAGAACCAGGCCGACGTCCAGGTGGAAGCAGGCGGCCTACGTCAAGGCCTCGAATCCGCGCGCCGGCGCGCAATTCGGGTTTTCGGCCGCGCTCAGCGCCGACGGCAGCACGCTGGCGGTCGGTTCGCCGATGGAAGAGAGCGCGGCCACCGGCGTCAACGGCAACCAGGACGATCATTCGATGTTCAGCGCCGGCGCCGTGTATGTCTACGTTCGCGGATCCGGCGGCTGGTCGCAGCAGGCCTACATAAAAGCCTCGAATACCGGTCCGGACGATCAGTTCGGGTTCGGTGTGTCCCTGAGCGCCGACGGCAACACGCTCGCCGTGTCCGCGCCGTACGAAGACAGCGCCGCGACCGGCATCAACGGCGATCAGGCCGACAACTCGATGCCGAATTCGGGCGCGGTGTACGTATTCAGCCGCAGCGAGACGAAGTGGTCTCAACAGGCGTACATCAAGGCATCGAACACGGGCGAGGCGGATGATGGCGATCAGTTCGGGTACTCGATCAGCCTGAGCGGCGACGGCAATCAGCTGATCGTCGGCGCGATTGGCGAAGATAGCGCCGCCACCGGAGTGAACGGCAATCAGCAGGACAACGCTGCGCCGAACTCGGGCGCGGCGTACGTGTTCACGCGCAGCGGCAGCACGTGGAATCAGCAGGCCTATCTCAAGGCCGCGAACGCGATGGCGAACTTCCTTTTCGGGTATTCGGTCGCTTTCAGCAGCGACGGCAGCACGATCGCGGTCGGTTCGTTCGACGAAGCCGGATCGTCGCGAGCGATCAACGGACCCTACGATCGACGCGCGGCCGGAACCGGCGCGGTCTACGTCTTCACGCGCAGAGGCGCGAGTTGGGCGCAACAGGCCTACTTGAAGGCGAAGGAAGGGGACCGGCAGGATTCGATGGGCTGTTGGGTTGCGATCAGCGGCGACGGGAACACCGTCGCGGCAGGCGCTCTCGACGAAGACACCATGGTTCCCGGCATCAACGTCGTGCAGAGCGGCCACTCGGGAGTGGTCGACGGCCCGGACGACAACTCGTCGGGCGCGGCGTACGTGTTCGTGCGCAACGGCACGACGTGGACGGAGCAGGCGAACTTCAAGGCGTCCAACGTCGGCAAACACGATTGGTTCGGCATCCGCCTCGACCTGAGCGGCGACGGCAGCACGCTCGCGGTCGGCGCGCCAAACGAAGACAGCGCGGCGCAGGGCATCAACGGCCGCCAGGACGACAACTCGGCTGACGAAGCCGGCGCCCTCTATCTGTTCGGCCGCTCCGGAACGACATGGTCGCAGCAGGTGTACGTGAAGGGATCGAATACGGAAAAATTCGACGAGTTCAGCAGCGCGATCGCCCTCAGTCGCGACGGCCGGACGATGGCGGTCGGCGCGCATTTCGAATCGAGCGGCGCGAAGGGCATCAACGGCAACCAGCGCGACAACTCCACGCCGCAAGCCGGCGCGGTCTACATTTTCACGCGGTAGCGCCTTGCGGATGAACTGCGCACTGTTCGCGTGCTCGCTGGCGTGTGCGCTGAGCCTCGCGCTGGTTCAGGGTCAGACGGTCGCAGAACCGAAACCGGTGCTGGCGGAGGACGTGTTCAAGAACGTCCAGGTGTTGAAGGGCATCACCGTGAACCGGTTCATGGAGACGATGGGCCTTTTTTCCGCGGCGCTGGGGATGTCGTGTGAGGACTGCCATACCTCGAGCGACACCGGCTGGCAGGCGTACGCGGCCGACACGAACCCGAGGAAGCGGACGGCGCGGCGCATGATCACGATGATGGCGACGATCAATCGCACCAGCTTCGGCGGTCGTCAGTTGATCACGTGCTACACGTGCCACCGCGGAAGCGATCGGCCGATCGTCACACCGAACCTCTCCACCCTGTACCTGGAGAAGATCGTCGATCCCCCGGATATCGTCGCGCCCTTTCCCCATGCGCCGTCGATCGATCTGGTGCTCGACACGTTCATTCGCGCCCTCGGCGGCGCCGACCGTCTCGCTCGCCTCACCAGTTTCGTCGCCACCGGCACGAGCGCCGGATATGGCCCCGAATCCGAGCCGCGCAAGTTCGAGGTGTTCGCCAGGGCGTCGGGTGCGCGGACCACCATTACTCATACGCTCGACGGCGACAGCACGACGGCATACGACGGCAGCAGCGGTTGGACGGCGGCGCCGCACCGCCCGGTGCCGGTGCTCGCGTTGACCGGGCAGGATCTCGAGGGCCTGAAGCTCGATGCCCAGCTCTCGTTCCCGGCGCGAATCAAGAGCGCGCTGTCGGCATGGCGCGTCGGCCCGAGCGACACCCTCGCCGATCGCGACGTGCAGGTCGTTCAGGGCACGACGCCCGGCGGCGTGGTTGCGACGTTGTATTTCGACAAGGAGACCGGTCTGCTCGTCCGTCAGGTGCGCTATGCCGAATCGCCGGTCGGCCGGATCCCGACGCAGATCGACTATGCAGACTACCGCGAGGTCGCCGGCGTGAAGATGCCGTTTCGGTTGACGGTCGTCTGGCTCGACGGTCAGGACACCATTCAGCTCACCGCCGTCCAGCCGAACGTCGCGATCGATCCGGCGATGTTTCGCAAACCGGCGGCCCCGCCGCCGTAACCATTCGTTGCTCACCGCGCGTTGTGTTCGGCAAACAGGCGTACGGCGCGGCGGTACGCGGCGAGAACGTCGCGGCGGTGCGCGCGTACGGACATGAAATCGTGAATTCCGAGAACCTCCGTCGGTCGCGCCCGTAGCGTTCACGTGAAGAATAGCGAGAATAGCGATCGCGATACGACCGCGAGGTCGCGTAGCGACTCGGTCGAGTTTTCGCACAGGCACGGCGTCGCATTGCCTGACGGATCGTTTCGCTGTTGCACCTCGAGACGCAGGAAAGCATGAAGTACGAGCGCAGCTGCGGTCATAATATCGATGCGCATGAAGGCCCTTCTGTGCGGACTCGTCGTCGCGGCCGCTAGTGCCATTGTGGCGAGCGCAGCGCCCACTCCGCTGGTCCGATTCTCAGAGGCGTCGACGTGGACGACAATCGACGTCGACAAGGTGAAAGGCCGTCCGGCGCAGCTTGCCTGGTCCGATGACGAGGCGGAGGTCTATCTGCAGGTCGTGCAGGGCGTCACGGTCGAGTCGCTGAAGGTCCGGCACTACCTGCTGAAGACGAACGCCGAGCCGGCGGCGATCGATCGCCAGCCGATCTGGGCGCAGGCCTACTGGAAGTGGAAGTCGGCGAGGAGCTTCTTCGGCAATCCGCTGCTGACAATCGCCGTCGACACGACGCGCGCCGTCGTCGACGAGCCGCGAGACCGCAACACCGCGTATGTATCTCAACTCCGAAAGGAAAGCTCCGGCGACGCTGCAATCGAAGGCAGGCATGGTTCGGACGGTGAACCGGCTGCTGCTCAGGGGCCATGTCATCGGCGAGTTCGTCGACGAAGAGATCTTTCCCGGCTACACCTTCTCGTGGTCGCCCGAATCGCTCGGCATGATCGTGTTCCGCTCGCCGGGCGCTGGCCGCCTCACGATCATGAATGCCGAAGGTGAGACACAGACGATCGAAGACGGCAAGGACATCTCGCTGCCGGCGTGGTCCGAGAGCGGGAATGCCATCGCCTACCTCGAACCGGCCGGCCGGAAGAAGTTTGCACTCAAAGTGATCACGGTGCTTTGAGCGTGTCGTTTGGATCGCCTGACTTGTGCCTCCTGAAAACTCCATCGCGGCGTGTTTCGGCGAACAGGCGACACGTCGCAGTCGGAACGACGAAGAAATCGGCCGCCGCGATCTGCTTCGCGTGATTGGCCGGGACGGTGCGCTGGGTCCGAGAGGGCGGTCGCGCCCCACGCCAAGCGAACCCGCGGCGGCCGAGACTGCTGGAGGACGAGCAGTTGATGGCGCAGCGCGAGGGCCTCGAGGTGGAGCGCTGCTCTGACCGGACCGCTCCGCGGAGCATCGCCAGAACGGACATTAGGACGGACCTCATCGCGAATAGAGCGTATCGGTCGATTCCGACAAGTGCAATCGTTTCAACGCGCACGACGTTTTCAGTATGCACTGGATCGGAAAATCAACCGGCCACCGATTGGCAGACGGTTACCGCGTAGCGGCGAGGCCGATTCCCGGCGGCCTGCATCACGAATACTGACTCGACCAACAAGCAGCCTGAAATCCGCGCGGCAAAAATATTTGCGGATCACACATCCTGAATGCCCAGATCGAACATTTGCTGATCAGATAAAAACATCACCATTAGCCTGTTTCGATGTCAAGTGCGCCGCCCCCGTCTCATGAGTCGATCACCGACGTGTGAACAGTCGAGTTGTGGTTCGCACGGTAATGATTGGCGCAGGTCCGTGAGACAATCGGATTCATTCAAGCGACGCGGCGCGCGCGTGATTCTCTTGACGAAGCATCATGCCGACTGACGAACGCATCGACGACGAAGAGGGCGGCGGCCGCATCCGTGTGCTCGAGGAACGCTTCTTCGATCTCTCAATCGATATGCTTTGCGTCCTTGACTTCAGCGGCCGCTTCAAGCGACTCAATCCGGCTTGGGAGACGACGCTCGGATTTGCCCGCGAGGAGCTGATGTCGAGATCGTTCATCGAATTCGTGCATCCCGATGACCGTGAACGGACGCTTCAGCAGAACCGTCAAGTCCGTGGCGGCGGTCAGGCGCTGTCGTTCGAAAACCGCTACGCCTGCAAAGACGGCTCTTACAAATGGCTGCTGTGGAATTCAGCACCGGACTTCGGTCGGCAGGTGATCTATGGCGTCGCGCGTGACG
>QHWK01000776.1 GCA_003223775.1 Acidobacteriota bacterium | reverse complement strand
GATGTCGCGAAGGTGAATGCCTGACGGGCGTTGATTCGTGTGAAATTTGGCGCGGATTAGCGAGTGATTAGAAATTTCAGGCGGACACAAAAAAAGGCCCGGAAAACCGGGCCTCTTTTCGATGCGGTACTTAACGGTACATTCTACCCGCCGAAGGCGGCGCGCGCCGGGGTGTGCGGGAGCGCCGGCCCGGGAAAGCCCGCGCCGGGCAGCGTGAGGCGGAAGCAGGTGCCGACGGTCGACGGCACCAGGTCGAGCGTGCCGCGGTGCGCGTGCGCGATCCCGAGCGCGAGCGACAGGCCAAGGCCCGGACCGCTTCCGGCCCGCCTGGTCGAGAAGAACGGCTCGAAGATCTTTCCCGCGATCGCGTCCGGGATCCCCGGACCGGTGTCGTGGACGTCCACCACGGCATCGGCGTCGATCATGTGCGTTCGCACGCGCAGGACGCGCGTGCCGGCGCCATCGGCCATGGCCTGCTGCGCGTTGACGATCAGGCTGAGAAGCACCTGCTGGATCTCGTCCCGGTTGGCGAGGACGAGCGGCATCATCGCGGCATAATCCTCGCGAAGCTCGATGCCGGCGAGCTCCAGCTCGTAGGCCCGGACCGCCGTCGTCGCCTTCACGACGTCGTTCAGATCGATCAGCACGCGCTCGGTCGGCGCCTGCTGGACGAACGTCAGCAGGTTGCAGACGATCCGCACGGTGCGTCCCGCGTCGAAGCGCATGCGCTCCAGATCGGCGCGCAGCGCCGCCGCGTGCGGATCCGCGAGCGCGAGCTCGAGCGTGCCGATCATCGACTGCAGCGGGTTGTTGATCTCGAGCGCCACGCCCGAGACGAAACCGCCGATCGCCGAGAGCCGCTCGCTGCGCACGAGCTGCTCGCGCAGCCGCAGCTCCTCGGTGACGTCGCGGATCACCGACACGAAATGCGTCACGCGTCCGCTCGCGTCGACGATCGGCGCCGCGGCGCACGCGGCCTGAAACATCGAGCCGTCCCTGCGCGCGATGGCGAGGTTGATCCGCACGATCTTCCGCGCGCGGATGCTCTCGTTGAATGCGGGAATCGAACCCTTCGACTCCTCCGCGACGAGCGAGGCCGGCGGCAGCGCCAGCAGCTCCTCGGGGACGTAGCCGGTGGCGCGGCAGAAGGCGTCGTTCGCGTACTCGATGCGTCCGCTGCGCTCGACGATGACGATCAGCTCGCCCGCCTGCTCGCAGGCGGTCGCGAGCAGCCGCGCGCGCTGCCCCGCCTGCTCCGACGCGGCGCGCTCGACGCGCAGCCGCAGCATGATCAGCCCGATCCCGCACACGAGCGTGAACGCCGTCGCCACCTCGCGCATGCGATCGATCTCGGGGCCGAGCGACAGCACGGAGACCGACCCGTAGCCGACGATCGGGACGGCGAGCAGCGCGAGGAACAGCAGCATCGGCGAGGACTGCGGCCGCACCGCGCCGGCGAACCCGCGCACCGCCGGGGGCGTGGCCGGCGCGGCCGACGCCGCCCACGCGGCGAAGAAGAATGGCAGCATCCACCCGATGTCGCTCGGCGAGCCGGTCTGGTAGTCGCCGCGCACGGTCGCCCAGGACAGCACGATCAGCGCCGCGAAGGCGAGCGCCATCCCCGCCGCCATCCCGCGGTACACCGGCGCCCACGCGCTCTTTCCCGCCGAGATCGACGCGCACAGCAGGCCGATCATCGCCGCGAGCCGCACCAGCGGACCGATCGTCGCGAGCGACCGCAGGGCGAGCGCCGCGTGCTCGGCGTGCATGCCGGGCGCGATGATCAACGACCAGTACAGAAAGCCCGTGAGGAACAGGAGGACCGCGATGTCGAGGGCGACGGTGATCGCCGTGTCGTCGGACGCGGCGCGGTGCGGCCACGCAACCAGCGCGATCAGCGGCAGCGCCGACGCGCACAGCTGCACGATGATCGGCCACCTGAACCAGGACTGCGGCGTCGCGCGCATCAGCTCGTCGGACGCCCAGAACACCTGGCCGAAGAGCCACAGCGCCGCCCACGCGCCGATCGTCCACCAGAAGACCGACTGCCGCCCGCGCCACGCGCGGCGCCGCCGTGCGAGGACGGCGAGCGGCGCGAGCGGCGGCAGCATGAGCGCGGCGTTGCCGACAATCAGCCGCATCGACGGCTGATCGGCCAGCGCGGTCATGAGCGCGGCGTACGCGCCGGCATACACCAGCCCTATGACCGCCCAGTTCATCATCACGTCAGTTCGCTGCTGTCCTGCTGTCGGCTGTTACAAGTCCGCCGTGTCGATCTGCGCGCGCTGCAGCCGGCCGCTGAAGTCCACGTACACCGACTTCCACTCGGAGAACACATCGAGCGCCGCGACGCCCGCCTCGCGGTGGCCGTTGCCGGTCGCCTTCGTGCCGCCGAACGGCAGGTGCACTTCGGCGCCGATCGTCGGCGCGTTCACGTAGAAGATCCCCGTGTACATGTCCCGCATCGCGGCGAACGCGCGGTTGATATCCTGAGTGTAGATCGAAGCGGAGAGGCCATACTGCACGCCGTTGCCTATGGCGACGGCCTCATCGAACGATCTGCACGGGACGACCGACACCACCGGGCCGAAGATCTCCTCCTGCGCGATCCGCATCGACGGCGCGACGTCGGCGAAAATCGTCGGCTCGTGGAAGAAGCCGTTCGCGTACATCGCGCCGGACGGCCGCCGCCCGCCGCACATCAACCGCGCGCCTTCGCTGCGCCCGATCTCGACGTACTGCATCACCGTGTCGAGCTGCCCCTGGCTCACCAACGGTCCCATCTGCGTGTTCGGATCGAGCCCGTCGCCGACCGTGAGCCCCTTCGCGCGCGCGACGAACTGCTCGAGGAACGCCTCGTAGACGCGCTCGTGGACGACCACGCGGCTCGCGGCCGTGCAGCGCTGCCCCGTCGTCCCGAAGCCGCCC
>QHWK01000775.1 GCA_003223775.1 Acidobacteriota bacterium | reverse complement strand
CTCGCGTTCGACCGCTGGCGTCTCGGCGACGCCGGCGCGGCCATCGCGGCGCTGCGCGCGGCGCTCGCGGCCGGCGCGGCGGCGCCCGGCGCCGAGATCCAGCTCGCGACGTATCTCAGCGAAGCGGGCCAGTCGACGCAGGCAATCGAGCTGCTGCAGGCGGCCGCGAACGCCGAGCCGACGCTCGATGCGCTGAACGCGCTCGGCATCGCGTACGCGCGGAGCGGACGCCATGCCGACGCCCTCGCCGCGTTCGCGCGCAGCCTCGAGATCGATCCGGGCAACGCGATGACGTTCGAGAACGTCGGCGCCGTGCATCTCGACGCGGGGAGGCTCGGCGACGCGAAGCAGGCCTTCGAGCGCGCGATCGCGTCGAACCCGGAGTCGTCGCAGGGACACGCGGGGCTGGCGATGGTCGCGATCCGGCAGGGCGATCGCCGCACGGCCATCGCCGAATGGGAGCGCGCCGTCGCGCTGCAGCCGGCGAATTTCGACGCGCTGTACGATCTCGGGATTCAGCTCGCCGAGGACGGACAGATGGAGGCGGCGCGGCGCTATCTCGCGCAGTTTGTCAGGACGGCGCCGCGCGGGCAGTACGGCAAGGACATCGACAAAGTATCGGCGCTCCTCACGAAGCTCCGCTGAGCGCTTCCGATCGTTTCTTCAGGCCCGCCGCTTCGAGCGCGAGGTACCGGTCGTTCAGGTTCCTCGTCATCCACGCCACAATCGGCGCCGCGAGACCGTCGAACTGCACCGACAGCGTCGCGCGCGTGCCGCCGGGGATGGGCTCCACCGAATGCCTGGCGGTCGCGGTGACGCCGGGGCTGAGCGTCACCCAGGTGAATCCCGTGTTCTCCTCCAGTTCCGTGACGATGAATTCGGCCGGCAGAAGCTTCGGCTGACGCACGCGCGCGCGGCTGCCGATCGCGAGCGGTCCGTGGTCGACGCGCGTGACGCTCGTGATGCTCGCGGTCCATTCGTGCCACCGCTCGACGTCGCGCATCACGCCCCAGACGCGCTCCGTCGGCGCGTCGATGTCTACGCTGATGCTGAAGGTCTTCAATCCAGCCTCCTGAACCACTTCTCGGGCGTCGCCGTGAGAATGCCTCCGAAGTACTGTTTGTCGAGATCTTGCGCCGTCCACGATCGCCACGTCGCCGGCTCGATCGACAACACCACATCGTCGCCGGCCGCGAGGCCGGGACCGACGCGCGCGTCCTGGATCGCCGCCGGCGTGAGATAGCGTGCGTGAATCGCCGCCACGATCCCGCGCGCCTCGTCGCCGCGCACGATCGTCACGGGACCGGTCCCAGACACCCACCGCTCTGCGCCGGGCTGTCGATGATCGACGAGCACCGACGCCGTCGGCCGCGCCGCGGCATTCCTGTACTTCCGCGATCCGGAGCTCGTCGCAACGAACAGCCGGCCGTCGCGAAACAGATACCAGATCGGAATCGAGTGCGGCGACCCGTCCGGATCGATGGTCGACACCACCGCATGGCGGCGCTCCTCGAGAAACGCCCGTCCCCATTCAGGCAACGCGCCCACGGCATCCTCCTCGGCTCGAGCGTCGACGTCAGCGTCCGCCGGTCAGCGGCGTGATCGCGCCGCCGATCGACCGATTGAATGCCGGCACGTCGCGGTCCATGAGGTTCTTGTAATCCGCCTTCGCCGCGTTCAGATCCTTCTCGATTGTCTCCATGACGTTCACCGACGTGTCGGTCGGCGGAAAATCGGCGCCGCCGAGGACGTCGCCGGCGCCTGGCCCCACCTCGCCGTTCAGCCAGATCAGGTTCATGTAGACGCGATACGCCTGCTGAAAATACTTGTCGTCGCTCGTCATCTGCGCCGGCTCGAGGATCTTCGTCTCGACGTCGAGCAGCTTGCGGTCCATGTCCGCGACCTGCTTCAGGAGCGCTTCCCTGGTGCGATCCTCGCGGTACGCTTTCGTGACGTCCTCGAGCTGCTTGCGCATCACTTCAATCGCGTTGACCATGTCGGCGGCGGCGGAGATGTCGTCGCGCAGCCGCAGCTGCAGTTTCACCGAGAGATCGAGATCGGCGACCGACGTCGCGACCCTCGGATCGCGCAGGATCTCGATCGGCTGCGCCGCCGACTGGCCGTCGACGGTCAGCTTCACGGTGTACTTCCCCGGCACGACGATCGGCCCGACCTGCGCCGGCTCGAGGCCCCAGTGCGTCACCGGCCGCGTGTCCTTCCCGCGGAACCTGGGCTCTTCCCAGATGTGCGGGTTCTCGGCCGGCGTCGTCCTCATGGCGATGAGACGCGGCGGATCGTAGCGAAGATCCCACGCGACGCGGTTGAGCCCCGCGCGCGCGGTCGGCTTCAGATCGCGGACCACCTTGCCGTCGGCGTCGAGGATCTGCAGCGCGACGGCGCCGCGCGGCGCGCTCTTCAGGCTGAAGTCGACGTATGCGCGCCCGCGCTGCGTCCACCTGAACGCCGGCCGCGGCGAAAAGAGATGCGTCGCAGCGTCGGTCGTCTGCGGCGTCGCCTGCTCGAGCGGCGTGATGTCGTCGAGCACGTAGATGCCGCGCCCGTAGGTCGACACGACGACGTCGTGGAACTGTTTCTGGACGACGACCCAGCTCACCGGCGCTCTCGGCAGCCCCGCGGAGATCTCGGTCCAGTGCGCGCCGTCGTCGTTCGAGTAGAAGAAGCCGTGGCCGGTGCCGGCGAAGAGCTGTCCCTGCTTGTTCGGATTCTCGGCGACGGCCTTCACGTACGACAGCGGATGCGCGGTCGGCAGATCGCCGTTCACCCGCTTCCACGTCGCGCCGTAATCAGTCGTCTTGAAGATGAACGGCTCGCGGCTGTCCATCAGGTGCGCGTCGACGGCCACGTACGCCGTGCCGCCGGCGAAATGCGACGGCTCGATCTTCGACACGACGCCCCACGCCGGCATCGCGGTG
>QHWK01000774.1 GCA_003223775.1 Acidobacteriota bacterium | reverse complement strand
GATAGCTGACGTCGATCGTGCCGCGCACGTTCTTGTCGCCGGCGCGGAGCTCGGTCATCAGCACGCGCCCCGTGTCCGGCTCGATCCAGAAGCGGCCGCGCGCCGGCAGATCTTTGTTCCGCAGCGTGTGAATGAGCGTCGGCTTGCGCACTTCGTCGTAGTCGATCGCCCAGACTTCGGCGGTGACGCGGAACGCGCCGGCCGTGTCGGGCGCAATCGACGCGGTGGCCGTCGATCGATCCGCCGCGCGCCGGAACGTGAACCGCGGCTGGTTCGCCGGCGACAGGAAGCGCATGGCCAGCACCGGCACGTTGACGTCGCGCTCGATGCTGCCGACGTTGTAGCGCGCGCTCTCGCGGCGGATGCGCTCGACCTGCGCCGCCGCCGACAGCGACCGATCGGCGAGCAGCGCCGGCAGCCGCTCGCCGCGGTCGCGCACGCGCTGGCCGTCCACCTCGAACACGTCGCGGAACTGCAGCCAGTCGTCCGCGCCGGCCGGCTTGACGAGCATCAGGTCCGAGACGAGCGTCCGCTCGGCCCACTTGGGCGTGCCGCTGCGCTTGCCGCTCCAGATCGTCTCCGACGCCTGCGTGTAGCGCTCCTCGGCGACGATGCGCGAGAGGCGCGCGTGGAACGTCGTCACGTAGTCGGCGGCGCGCTGGAGGACGAGGGCGAGCGACGGCTCGGGGTCCGGTGCGCGCGCCGATACGGTGGCGGCGGCGATCGCGAGCGCCGCGAGGGAAAATCGCCACTTCCGCATGGCTGAGCCGCTGATCGTCCTCCCGCAATCGACCGCGGTCAAGCTAGAATCCCCGGCATGAAGCAGCGCATTCTCTCACTTCGCGTCGTGGCGGCGGCGGTCCTCGTGTGCGTCGGCGCGATCGGTTCGATGATCGCCGAGGAGCGCTCGGCCGCGCCGATGGCGACCGCGGCCAACGCGTTCCTCGGCGCGCTCTCGCCCGAGCAGCGCCAGCAGGCGTCGTTCGCCTTCGGCACCGACGAGCGGCTGCACTGGCACTTCATTCCGACCGAGATGTTCCCGCGCAAGGGGCTTCTCGTCCGCGACATGACGCCGGCGCAGCGCAAGCTCGCGCACGGCCTGATGAAGGCCGGCCTCAGCCAGCGCGGCTACATGACGGCGTCGTCCATCATGGAGCTCGAGACGGTGCTGAAGGCGCTCGAGGCCGCGCGCCCCGAGACGGGCCGCGGCGCCAACGGCCAGGCGCAGGTGCTCGAGCGCGATCCGGAAAAATATTTCTTCTCGGTGTTCGGCACGCCGTCCACCAAAGACACGTGGGGCTGGCGCGTCGAAGGCCACCACGTCTCGCTGCACTTCACGGTCGTGAACGGATCGCTCGTCGCCGGCTCGCCGACCTTCTTCGGATCGAATCCGGCGGAAGTGCGCGAAGGGCCGAAGAAGGGGCTGCGGATTCTTGGCGCGGAGGAGGACGCGGCGCGCGCGCTCCTGCAGGCGCTCGACGCGCAGCAGCGCATCAAAGCGATCATCGAGACGAAAGCGCCGGCCGACATGCTGACGATGGCGAACGTGGACATCAAGCCGTTGTCGCCGATGGGGCTGACGGCCGACGCGATGACGCCCGCCGAGCGCGATCTCCTGATGAAGCTCGTGGACGTCTACGTCGGCTATATGGCGCCGGACATCGCGGCGGATCGGACGGCGAAGCTGAAGAAGGCGGGCGTCGAGAAGATCGGCTTTGCGTGGGCGGGCGAGACCGAGCGCGGGAAGAAGCACTATTACCGCATCCAGGGCCCGACGTTCCTCGTCGAGTACGACAACACGCAGAACGACGGGAACCACATTCATTCGGTCTGGCGGGACTTCAACGGTGACTTCGGGCGCGACCTCCTGCGCGAACACTTGCGATCGTTCGCGCACTGAGTCGCGACGGCGAGCGGCCTTCAGCGGCGACGCGCCGCTTTCACCGAATAGCTATGACACCGGAAAAATTCGCTCGAAATTTTCGTGGAGGATTTTTTCTCTGATCTTGTCTGCGACGCCGATCTCCTCCAGCGCCGCGGCCTGCCGCTCGTAGATTTCTCGGTTCCACCCTCGCGGGAAAAACGAGCTGTCGGTGCCGAACAGCAGCCTGTCCGGGCCGGCGACCTCGAGCGCCTGGCGGAAGACGTCGGCGAGCGTCAGGCCAGGATAGTACGCGAGCCACGCGTTCGAGCTCGACGTGTCGAAGTGGACGTTCGGGCACATGTCGGCGAGCATCAGCGCCTCGCGGAAAAATCCTGCGCCGAAGTGCGGCACGATGATGGGCACCGTCGGATAGCGCGTCGCGACGGCCTGCAGCGCCACCGGGTTGCCGCGGCTCAAGTCGAACGGGCTCGGCAGCCCGAGCTTCTTGCGCACGCCGACCGACAGCACGCCGCAGTGGATGAAGACCGCCGTTCCAGAAATCGCCGCGGCGAGATCGAACACGCGCTGCGCGCGCGCATCGCCGATCGCGTAGCCGTGCATCGAGGGGTACAGGCAGATCGTCCGCAGCGCGCCGGTCGCGAGCGCGGCGTT
>QHWK01000773.1 GCA_003223775.1 Acidobacteriota bacterium | reverse complement strand
CGCGCCGTGTTCAGCAGCGCCGCCGACACGACCCACTTGTCCTCGACGGTCAGGAACTGGTTGTCGGAGGTCGAGTCGGTCTGGAACTGCGGCAGCGAGACGGTGCCCGCGGGCAGCAGCTGCCGCGCCTTGTCGATCGTGTCGCGGACGAAGACGGCGTGTTTCTCGCCCGCCTGCAGATCGACCCGCCCCTGACCGAAGTTCTCGCGCGTCGGCCGATTGAAGACGTAGACGAACTGCGCGATCCCGCCGCCGAGATCGGGGCCGTTCGGGATCGGATACAGATCGAGATACGGCCTGACGGCCGGGCTCACGGCGCCCGCGCGGACCGCGGCGCTCGGCACCGACGTGGTGAGCGTGATGCCGAGATCTTCCTGCAGCCGCTCGTAGCCGCCGAAGAAGAAGACGTGGCTGCGCCGGATCGGCGGATCCGCGGTAATTGTTGCTGCCCGATTTGGTCGCGATGCTGATCACGCCGCCCATCGCGCGGCCATAGTCGGCGGAGAAGGCGTTGGTGACCACGCGGAACTCGCGGATCGTATCGACGCCGAGCGTGCTGTCGGCGGCGGTGACGGTGGCGATCCCGGCGTAGCCCTTCATGTTCGCGCCGTCGATGAGGAAGCTGTTCGAGCGGCCGCCCATGCCGTTGATGTTCAACTGCACGCCGCGCGTGCTCGACGAGGTGCCCGACTTCTCCGTGAAGTTGATGATGCCGGGCTGCAGCGTCGCGAGGCTGATGTAGTTGCGGCCGTTCAGCGGCAGCTCCTCGATCGTCTTCTCCGGCACGAGCGCCGAGAGCGCCGACGACTGCGTGTCGACGAGCACGGCGCCGGCCGTCACCGTCACGCTTTCCTGCGTCGCGCCGACCTTCAGCGTCACGGCGAGGCCCGCCTGCTGCGCGACGGCGAGCTCCACCGTCTGCACGGTCGTGTTGAAGCCCTGCAGGGCGACGCGGACCTCGTACTTGCCGGGCGGCAGGCCGGCGAGCGTGAATGCGCCGTCGCCGTTCGAGACAATCGATCGCGAGATCCCCGTGTCGACGTTCTTCGCGACGATGTCGGCCCCGGGCAGCACGCCGCCGGTGTCGTCCTTGACGGTTCCGGAGAGCGTGGCGGCGGTGATCTGCGCGTGCACGACCGACGCGCTCAGCAGGACGACGGCGAGAACGGCGAGACGGCGACACGCGCTGCGATGCATCGTTCCCCCGCGGCAAGGCGCCGCGCGCGGCGTCCGCGCGCAGCGGAAAACGCCGTCACCTTAACATAGGTCCGAGCTTGTGTTCCCCCTCTTGACTTCGATCTGCGTCGCGCCGCACACTCCCGCGGCGGGAATGGTATGACCAAACCCTCGGCCGCCGCGCTCGTCGCCGCCGTCGCGATTTCGTACGCCGCCGCGTGCGGCCGAGGCGACACGGCTCAGCCTGCGCGCGCCGCGATCCAGTATCCCGAGCCGCGCTATCCGTCGTACCTCAAGCCGCCCGCGTCGATTGACGAGGTGCTGCCGCACGTGCGTCCGCTCGTGCGCAACAAGATTGGATTCCAGGGCGCCGGCCTCGGCGTCGCGCAGCCGGGCGACACGGTGACGTTCGTCCTCGGCCCCGACGCCGAAGACTTGATCGTGCAGGCGGTCAAGACCGCAATGGAGGAGCGCGGCGTCCGCGTCAATCTCGTGCACGAGTACGAGATGGTCGGGATCAGCCGCGAGGACGCGCTCGAGTACCGCCGCATTCGCCGCTCGTACACCTCCGAGCAGGGCTACATGGAAGCAGCGACGTGGGTGGAGGCGAATTTTCCGGAGCCGGAGCCGGTGAAGGCATGGCTGCGCGAGCGGCGTCCCGATCTCGCCGACACACTGTTTCCGAAATCGCGCGAGCTGACGCCGCGGCTGCGCGAGGTGCACGAAAAGCTGCTCTGGCCGAATCTCGGCAAGGGCATCCAGGCGTATCTGAAGCAGCACGCCGACGTGCGCGGCATCTTCTGGGGCAAGGGCGGCGGCACGTTCCTGCGGCGCAATCTCCATCCGATGGAAGACCGGTTCCTCGGCCTCTTCGTCGTCGACAACCGCTGGGACGTGATGAGCGCGCTCGGCACTTATCCCGGCGACGTCTGGCAGCTCGCCGAGGATCAGACGATGGAGCCGCTGGTCCACGTGGACAAGCTGACGGTGACCGATCCGGAAGGCACCAACGTCTGGGCGGACATCAACGAGGAACAGGCGACGCACTGGGCGCGCGGCGTCTACCAGCGCGGACATCTATATATGTTCCCGAATCAGGCGACTGGACGGTTCGGCTACTCGGTGGTCGGCTATCCGGCGTTCCAGAAGGAATGGCTGCCGCGCGAGCCGCTCGCGGTGATGCACGGCACGCTGGCGGGAACGGTCAACCACACCGGCTTCTTCCCGCGCTGGGAGGTCCATTTCACCGACACCGGCTACGTCGGCGAGGTGAAAGGCGGCGGCGTCGTCGGCGACGCGCTGCGCGAGTTCATGCAGCTGCCGCACATCAACGACCTCGCGTATCCGTTCCACAGCGAAGCGCACAAGGGCTACTGGTACCTGTACGAGGTCGCGTTCGGGACGCACCCGAAAGCGTTTCGCAATTTCGCCGGGCTCGACGAGGGGACGGCGATACCCGAGCGCCTGCGGTCGGGCGTGATTCACTGGGGCCTCGGGATCACGCTGCACCACGATCCGGGTGTGCAGACGCAGTCGCAGCAGCTGCTCGATTTCACGGCGAAGTACAATCTGCCGCGCGATCACGGCTTCCACACGCACACCTACTTCTCGACCTATCGTGTGCACCTGCGGAGCGCGGATCGCTGGGTGACGCTCATCGACAACGGGCGTCTGACATCGCTCGACAACGCCGAGGTGCGGGCGCTCGCCTCGCGCTACGGCGATCCCGACCGGCTGCTCGCCGAAGACTGGCGGCCCGAGATTCCCGGCATCAACGCGCCGGGCAGCTATGCGGCCGACTACGCGCCGAACCCGTGGCGCACGGTGAAACTCGTGATCGACAAAGTCCTCGCCGGCCACTACGAACATTTCTACCCGCCGGCGGCCGCCGCCGCCGCGCGGCAAACGGGGCATTGATCGTGCGCCGTCGGATCCTCACCACCGTCGCGGCCCTGTCGGCCCTCTGCCTCGTCACGTTTCCAGCCGGCCGTGCGCCGTCGCTCGAGGACGTCTTCGTCGCGACCACGGAAGCGGCGGAAGACGCCGAAGGCGCGATGTGCACGATGCCGGGCGGCGCCGGCGCCCCGGACGCGGGCGGCCAGCAGATC
>QHWK01000772.1 GCA_003223775.1 Acidobacteriota bacterium | reverse complement strand
TCGACGACGCGCGCCTGATCGTCGTCCGATCCCGTGATGCGGACGAGCCCGGCGCCGACGGCGGCGCGGCCGACGAATTCGAACGCCTCCACCTCTTCGACGACACGGGCGATGTTGGCAGGCAGCCAGCTCGCGCGCACGATCGCGCCGTCGCCGCTCCATATCGCGTCGGCGTGCTCGCGCCACATCGAGCGTTCCGCGTCGCCGTCGAGCGCCGCGACGCCGGCCGCGTACGGCTGCAGCGTCGCGACCGCCTCAGCGGCCTGTGCGTCGACCGCAGCCGCGACCGACGCGAAGCGGATGAGCAGCCCGAACCGCGAACCGGCGGCGCGCGCGCGCGAGACGATCTCGAACGCGATCGGATCGAGCGCGCTGTTCATCACGGCGCCAATCGCGCGCGCGAGCGACGCCGCGTCGGCGATGTCCGCTCGCAGCGTCTTCGATGCGGCAGGCAGCGGCGCGAGCTTGAACGTCGCGCTCACGATCGCGGCCAGGCTGCCGAACGAGCCGGCGACCAGCTTCCCGAGATCGTAGCCGGCGACGTTCTTGACGACGCGGCCGCCCGCCTTGGACAGGACGCCGTCGGTCGTCGCGAGCTGCACACCGATCACAAGGTCGCGCGGCGTCCCGTAGCGATGGCGGAGCGGACCGCTGTCGTTGGTGGCGAGGACGCCGCCGATCGTCGCGCGCTCGGCGAACGGCGGATCGAGCGGCAGCCACTGCCGGTGCGGCGCCAGCGCGCGGTTCACGTCGGCGAGCGCGGCGCCCGCTTCGAGCGTCGCCGTCATGTCGCCGGCCTCGTGCGCGAGGACGCGGTTCAGCGACCGCATGTCGAGGATCGCATCGGCGCGCGCGCCGTCGCGCCCCCAGTCGCTCTTCGTCCCGGCGCCGCGGATCGCGATCGTCTGCCGCGCGTCGGCCGCGCGCCGCAGCGCCGCGGCGACTTCGTCGGGAGTGGACGGCGTCATGAAAAAAGGGGTCGTACCCCTTTTTCGCGAAAAAGGGGTACGACCCCTTTTTTACATGCGGTCCGCAAGGCCTGCCGCCTCGATCGGATGTTGACGATACGGCCCCGGCACCTCTCCGCACAGCCGCGGCGTCGGGAACACCTTGCCCGGATTGCAGAGGCCGCGCGGATCGAACGCCGCGCGCACGCGCTGCATCAGCGCCAGATCCTCGGCCGCGAACATCGTCGGCATGTACTGCGACTTGTCCGCGCCGATGCCGTGCTCGCCGGTCAGCGAGCCGCCCGCCTCGATGCAGTACGACAGGATCTCGGCCGCGACCTCCACCGCCTTGTCCGCTTCGCCCGGCACGCGTTCGTCGTAGCAGATGAGCGGGTGCAGATTGCCGTCGCCCGCGTGGAAGACGTTGCCGATGCGCAATCCCGATCGCCGTTCGAGATCGCGAATGCGGCTCAGGACCTCGGGCAGCCTGGTGCGCGGCACGACGCCGTCCTGCACGTAGTAATTCGGCGACACGCGCCCCATCGCGGCGAACGCCGCCTTGCGGCCGCGCCAGATCCGCGCCCGCTGCTCGTCGCTCGTCGCCACCTCGATCGCCGTCGCGCCGTGACGCCGGCACGTCGCGACGACGACGTCGAAGAGCGAGGTGACCTCCGACGCCGGGCCGTCGAGCTCGACGATCAGCACCGTGTCGGCCGGCGGAAAATTCGGATGCACCGCCGCTTCCGCCGCGCGGATCGCCAGTGCGTCCATCATCTCGACGGCCGCCGGCACGATCCCCTCCGCGATCAGATCCGAAACCACCGCGCCGCCGGCGTCGATCGTGTCGAACGCCGCGAGCAGCGTCTGCACCGTCTCCGGCCGCCGCAGAATCCGCACGACGATGCGCGTGACGACGGCGAGCGTGCCTTCCGATCCGACGAGGAGCCCGAGCAGATCCGGCCCCGGCGTGTCGACGAGATCGCCGCCGATATGTACGAGCTCGCCGTCCGGCAGCACGGCGTCCACGCCGAGCACGTGATGCACGGTGAAGCCGTACTTCAGGCAGTGCGCGCCGCCGGAGTTCTCCGCGACGTTGCCGCCGATCGAGCACACCTGCTGGCTGGACGGATCCGGCGCGTAGTAGAAGCCATGCGGGCCGACCGAGCGTGACACCTCCAGGTTGACGACGCCGGGCTCGACGGTGATCCGCTGGTTCGGAATATCGACGTCGAGGATCCGATTCAGACGCGTCAGCACGATCAGCACCGCGCCCGGAACCGGCAGCGCGCCCCCAGAGAGGCCGGTACCGTGGCCGCGCGCGACGAACGCGACGCCGTGCTCGTGGCACGCGCGCACCACGCCCTGCACCTCTTCCGCGCTGTTCGGCAGGACGACGAGCCCGGGACGCTCGCGCAGGCGCGCGAGGCCGTCGGATTCGTACGCAAGCAGCTCCGTCTCGTCCCGAAGGATCGCGTCGCGCCGGACGATGCGCTCGAGGGCGGCCAGAAAAGCCGCGTGCATTCAGCGATCCTATCTGATAATCAGCGCCGCGATGTGGCTCGACGACGCCCGGCGCGATCTGCAGTACGCCGCCCGTACGCTGCGA
>QHWK01000771.1:5436-7704 GCA_003223775.1 Acidobacteriota bacterium | reverse complement strand
CCTGATCGATCGCGAAGATCGCGATGCTGTCGTGTCCGCGATTCGAGCCGTAGAGGAAGCGGCCCGACGGCGCGACGGCGATCTCCGCGCCGCTGTTGTTGCCCGTGTAGCGCGACGGCACGGTCGTGTGCACCTGCAGCGGCTCGAGCGCGCCCGTCTCCACGTCGAACCTGTAGACGGCGATCGTCGAGTCGAGCTCGTTGATCACGTAGACGTACGGCAGCGTCGGATGGAAATCCGCGTGCCGGGGCGCCGCGCCCGCGCGGCTCGAGACGTCGGGGCGCGCGGCTGGCACCAGCGCGCGGCGGGCGGCGTCGACGCGAAATACAAAAATCTTGTCGAGCCCCTTGTCGGGCACGACGACGATGCGTCCGCTGCGATCGAAGGGGCAGTGGTGCGGGTGCGAGCTCTCCTGCTGCGTCCGGTGCGGCCCGGGCGTGCCGGTCAGCGTCGCGAGATCCGCGCGCGGCCCGAGCGAGCCGTCGTCGGCAATCGGCAGCAGCGCCACCGTGCCGCTCGCGTAATTCGCGGCGACGAGGAGGCGGCCGGTGGCGTCGATCGAAAGATGCACGCCGTTTCGGCCGCCGGTCGGCTGCTGATTCACGACGGTCAGCCGGCCGCTCGCCTGGTCGATCCGGTACGCGGTCGCCTGCGTGCCGTCGCCGTGCACGGAGTAGAGAACACGTTTCTGGCGATCGGTGATCACGAAGGACGGATCGGCGAGATCCTTCAGCAGCTGAATCTGCCGCCAGCGGTCCGATTCGCCGGCGCGCTGGAAGACGCTCAGGCCTTCGCCGTGGCCGCGCCCCTCGCCGGTGAAGCTGCCGACGTACATCCACGTCGGCGCCCGGCTTCGCTCCTGCGCGCGTGCGACGCGGCCCGTCGCCGCCGCCGCGGCGGCGGCGGTCAGTCCAATCAGGAAATCGCGCCGCGGCAGTTGACTGTTCTGCATGACCGCGTAGTCTAGCGCCATGCGCGCCACTCTTTGTTCCGCCTTCGCGGCCGTTCTCCTCGCAGGCGCCTCGATTCCGCTCGGCGCAGGGCCGCAGCAGGGCGCCGCCGAACTTCGCGTCGTCAGCCCCGGCGTGGTCTACAACGCGGGGCTGCTCGATCTCGCCACTGCTTTCACGAAGGAGACCGGCACGAAGGTCGGCGTCACCTCGTCGGGCATGGGACGGATCGTGAACGACATCACGACCGCCACGCCGCCGGCCGACGTGATCATGCTGCCGTTCGAGCTGATGAGCACGCTCGCGCTCGACGGCGGCGTCAGCCCCGGCACGTTCACACCGCTCGGGCGATCGGAGATGGGGCTCGCGGTGGCGGCGGGCGCGCGGCATCCGGACATTTCGACGGTGGAAAAGCTTGCGGCCGCGCTGCGCGGCGCGAAGGCGGTGATGCGATCGAATCCAGCCGGCGGCAGCATGGTCGCGCGGGTCATCGAGCAGAACGTGATCAAGCGGCCGGAGTTCGCGGGCGTGAACAGCCCGGTGAGCACCCGCGGCGAAGGCGGCCAGGCGCTCGCGCGCGGCGAGGGCGACATGGCGCTGCAGGCGATCTGCGAGATCCTGCCGTACAAGGAGATCGAGCTCGTGGGTCCGCTGCCGCGCGAGCTCGCGGCGTGGATCGACATGTCCACCGCGGTTTCGGCGCGATCGACGCATCCCGAGGCGTCGCTCGCGTTCATCCGCTACATCACGCGCCCCGAGGCGGGCGCGATCTGGAAGGCCAAGGGCCTCGAGCGCTTCCAATGACGACGCGCGCGCTGACATCGATCTTCGCGCGCGTCGCGGCGCTCCTGATCGTCGCCGCCGCGTCGGCCTCACGCGCCGGCGCCCAGGCGCGGCCGATCGCGATCGACGGCGCGCGCCTCATCGACGGCACCGGCGCGGCGCCGATAGACGACGCGGTCGTCGTCACCTCCGGCGATCGAATTCTCGCGGCGGGCCCTCGCGGGCGCGTGCGTATCCCGCCGGATGCGGCCGTCGTCGACGCGCGCGGCCGCGTGCTGCTGCCCGGCCTCGTCGACGTGCACTGCCACATCAACCAGCCGCCCGAGGAGATGAAGCGCTACTGGACGGCGCAGCTGCGCTGGGGCGTGACGACGATGCGGTCGGCGGGGAACGACAAGCCTGAAACAGTGCCGTTCTTCCGGCAGACGCGCGAGGGCGCGTTTCTCGCGCCGCGCGCGTACACGGCGGGCCAGGGGTTCAACGTCAGCGGCCCGTATCCGGGCGCGCCGACCTTCAAGCCGAAATCGCCGGACGA